>JAEUKG010000544.1 GCA_016794325.1 Myxococcales bacterium
ATGTATTCGTGGGAGCGGTCCGAGCCGAGCACCGTGGCCTCGCCGGCGCCCATCCCCAGGTCGACGTGGATCTCGACGCGGCGCTCGTGCGGCGGGTAGCGCACCGGGGGCGCGAACGTGAGCCCGTCGGGCGGCGCCACGCTCGCGTAGAGCTCGGCCGCCTTCATGTGCGCGACGAGCGCGGCCTCGGTATCCCGATCGAGCTTCATGGCGCCGCCCTCGAAGAGGACCCGATCGGCCATCCGGATCACGCACCGCGAGGTGTCGGCGCCGGGGTCGTGCACCCCGAGGTACTTGCCGACGGCCATCACCAGGCGCCCCACGTTGGGATCGTTGCCGCAGATCGCGCACTGCAGGAGCGGCGAGCCCACGATCGACTTGCCCACCCCGCGCGCCGCGGCCGCGCTGCGGGCCCCCGTGACCCGGACGCGGACGACGTGGTGCACGCCCTCGCCGTTGCGCACGATGTCCTCGGCGAGCGCGGCGCACACCTGCGCGAGGGCGGCGCGGAGCTCCCCGAGATCGCACGGGACGCGACGCGACGAGACCAGCGCGACCGTGTCCGACGTGCTGGTGTCGGAGTCGATCGACATCGCGTTGAACGACGGTCCGACCGCGTCGGCGAGCGCCGCCCGCAGCTCCTCCCGCGGGACGTCGCAATCCGTGAGGAGATAGACGAGCATCGTCGCGAGGTTCGGCTCGATCATCCCCGCGCCCTTGGCGATGCCGACGATCGAGCCCTCGCCCACCGCCGCGCGGCGCACCTTGGGGTAGAGGTCGGTGGTGACGATCCCCTCGGCGGCGGGGAGCACCGAGCCGGCCGACAGCGAGGCCACCGCCGACGGCAGCGCGTCGAGCATCGCCGCGACGGGGAGCCGCCACCCGATCACGCCGGTCGAGCTCGGGAGGATCTCCTCGGCCGGCACGCCCAAGAGCTCCCCCAGCCGGCGGCAGACCGCGAGCGACGCCTCGACGCCGCCGGGCGCGCACACGTTCGACACCTTGTTGTTGACGACGATCGCCGAGAGGCGCGGCTCGGCGAGCCGCGCGCGCCCCACGAGCACCGGCGCACCCGGGAACGCGTTCTGGGTGAACACGGCCGCGAAGGCGTCGGTCGGCTGGTCGAGGGCGACGAGCGTGAGCGTCATCTTCGACGGCTTGTCGACCTCGACGGGCACGAACGACAGCTCCGCCCGCCCCACCCGGAAGCCGCGAGGGAGCGCGGACACCGACGCGAGCCACGCCCGGTGCGCCTCGAGCGAAGAGAACTCCATCGCCCTCCCATCGCCGAGGACGAGGGCGGCGTCAAGGCCGGAGCCGCCCGCTCGGCCGCGCGTTCAGCGGCGCTGCGCGAGGGCTCGCTGGCAGGCCTTGGCCGCGCGCACGACCTCGTCGCGGGCGGCGCGCACGCGCGCGAGCCCCTCCTCGTCCACCTTCGGGTCGCTATTCTTTTTGGGATAGTACTGGAGCGCCTCGTCGGCCGGGACGGCGGCGCACCCGTGGCGGCGGAGGGCCCGCGCGAGCGGGGCGACGACCTCGTAGTCGCGGCTCGCGAAGTCCTTGGCGAGGAGCCGGCCGAGCACCGCCGCCCCCGCAGGCTCGGCCTCGGCGAGGCCGGCGAAGATCGCTCCCGCGGGCCCCGTCGCGGACGGAGGATCGAAGAGCCACTCCTTGAGGCGCGGCTCCATCCCCGCCGGGTCGCGCCGCGCGGCCTCTCGCAAGACGAGCTCCGCGCCCTCGTCCGCGAGCCGGAAGCCCCCGCCTCCGAGCGACTCGGTCCAGTAGCGGCGCGCGCTCGCGGGGGCGAGGCGCGCGAGCAGGAGCCCGAGCTGCCCCTGGTAGACCGTGCGCGCGAAATGGCCGGTGCTCCACAGCTTCTCGAGGCGCGGCACGTCCTCGGGGGCGAAGACGAGGTCGCCGGCGGCGAGCAGGCTCTCCCACGTGTGCGCGCCGGTGCGCTCGTGCTCGGGCACGCGGTCGCGCTCGAGGAGGGCGAACGCGCCGTCGCGCCCCAGGTTCTTCCGCACGAGCTCGGCGAGCTCGGCGCGCTCCACGCCGCAGCGGAACCAGCGGTCGCAGCGGTGGAGCATCACCCGGGTGAAGAGCGCGGCGTCCTTCGCGGCGAGCTCGCGCACCAGCGCCGGGGGCGGCGGAGTCTGCCGCGCGAGGCGCGCGTCCCACACCTCGAACGACCGCTCGGGGTCCGGGGTCGCCGCGCGCCACGCGCGCCACGCGGCGGGGCTCTCGAAGCGCAGCGCGTGGACCTCCCCGAGGGCGCGGAGCGCCTCGCGCGACGGGCTGGTCCGCTCCCACACCACCGGGTAGCACTCCTCCACCCGCTGGGTGACGTGCACCGCCGGCAGCGATCCGCCCGGGCGCTCGTCGTCGACGAAGCGCGCGAACGTCTCCGCGTCGGCGGGCGTCGCGCCGCGGGCGAGCACGCGCAGCGCGAGGGCGAGCGGGGCGGGATCGCGCAGCGACGCCGCGGATCGCTCCGCCGCGCGCCGGACCTCGGCCGGCAGCGCGCCGGAGCCCCACACCCACGCGAGCTCGGGGACGCAGCACGAGTCCTTGCAGCTCGCGTCCATCCGGCGCGACAGGGAGGTGAGGGTCTCGGCGTCGGGCAGCGCGGCGCCGCCCCTCGGCTCCGAGGCCCCGCTGGGCGCGGGCGCGGGCGCCGGCCGCGACTCCGAGCCCGGTCGCCCCGCGCCGGCGGGCGCGGCCCCGCAGGCGCCGAGGCCGAGGGTGAGGACGAGCCCGATCCAGCGCAGCCGACGCATCGGCGCGATCGTAGCCCCCCTCCGGTCACGAGAACAACGCGCGCGCACATCGTCTACGATGCCGGGGTGCGTCTGCGCGTGCTCCGGTGGGCCCTGCCCTCGTCTATCCTTCTAGGGATATCCCTCTCCGGCTGCCCCGATCGGGCGCCCGCGAGGCCGGCGGTCGCCCCGCTCGCGCCGAGCGCGCTCGCGAGCGTCGCGGCCACGCCCGCCGACGCCGGGGCGCCGACCCCGCCCGCGGCGCCCGCGCCCACTGTGAAGAAGCTCGCGGCTTCGCCGGGGCGCACGTGCGCGCTCCTCG
>JAEUKG010000559.1 GCA_016794325.1 Myxococcales bacterium
ACGGAGGCGCCGACGACGCAGGCGCTCGCGCGGCCGTCGGCATCGGCGAGCGCCAGCGCGAAGGCCGACGAGTGCCCCGAGGGGATGGTCTCGGTGCCGGGCGGAAAGTTCTTCATGGGGGCGGACGACGACCTGCCCGACGAGAAGCCCGCCCACCAGGTGACGCTCAAGGCGTTCTGCCTCGATCGCGTCGAGGTGACGACCTCCGCCTACAAGGCGTGCAGCGACCGGGGCGAGTGCAAGCGCGCGGGCGCGACCAACAAGTGGCCGGACATCACCGCCGCCGACCAGAAGACCTACGATCCGCTCTGCAACGTGAACGTCGAGGGGCACGGCGAGCACCCGATCAACTGCGTCGACTGGGAGATGGCAGACCGCTTCTGCCGCGCGGGGGGCAAGCGCCTCCCGACCGAGGCGGAGTGGGAGTTCGCGGCGCGCGGCTCGGACGGGCGGAGGTATCCCTGGGGGGATGCGACGCCGAGCGGAAAGCACCTGAACGCCTGCGGCGCCGAGTGCGTCGAGTGGGGGAAGAAGAACCGGGTCGAGCTCCTCGCGATGTACAAGGAGTCCGACGGCTTCGCGACGACGGCGCCGGTCGGGTCGTTCCCCGAGGGGCGGTCGCGCTTCGGCGCCGACGACCTCGTCGGCAACGTGTGGGAGTGGACCTCGGACTGGTACGGCGCCTACGGCAAGGCCGACGTCACCGATCCGTCCGGCCCCGAGAAGGGCACCATGCGCGTCATCCGCGGCGGGGCGTGGAACGGGTCGTATCCCGATTGGGTTAGGCCGACCTTCCGCTTCAAGAACGTGGCCGACGCGCGGAGCTACGGCATCGGCTTCCGCTGCGCCAAGTGACGCGGCCCCGTTACCCGAGCAGGAGGTGCTTGGCGATGATCATGCGCTGGACCTCGCTCGTCCCCTCGCCGATCTCGCAGATCTTGGCGTCGCGGAGGTGCCGCTCGACGGGGAACTCGCGGGTGTAGCCGTAGCCGCCGTGCACCTGGATCGCGCGGTTGCAGGCCCGGCTCGCGGCCTCGCTGGCGTAGAGCTTCGCCATCGACGCCTCCTTGCTGTAGGGGCGGCCCTGGTCGGCGAGCCACGCGGCGCGGTACGTGAGGAGCTCGGCGGCGTCGAGCTCGGTCTTGCTGTCGGCGAGCATCCACTGGATCGCCTGGAAGGTGGCGATGGGCTTGCCGAACTGCTTGCGGTCCTTGGCGTAGGTGACGGCGGCGTCGAGGGCGCCGTAGCCGAGGCCGAGCGCCATCGCCGCGATGGAGATGCGGCCGCGATCGAGGATCTTCAGGGTGTCGGTGAAGCCGTGGTCGACCTCGCCGACGCGCGCCGAGTCGGGCACGCGCACGTTGTCGAAGGTGAGCTCGACGGTGTCGCTCGAGCGGCAGCCGAGCTTCTCGAGGTGCTTGGACGCGGTGAAGCCGGGCGTCCCGTGGTCGACGACGAACGCGGTGACGCCCTTCTGCTTGCTCGCCGCGCTGTTCGTGCGGGCGAGCACGACGCAGAAGCCGCCCACGCTCCCCTGGGTGATGAACATCTTGGTGCCGTTGATGACCCAGTGGTCACCGTCGCGGACGGCGGTGGTGCGCAGGCCCGCGGCGTCGCTGCCGCTGCCGGGCTCGGTGAGCGCCCACGCCGCGAGCCACTCGCCCGCCGCCGCCTTGGGGAGGTAGCGCTTCTTCTGGGCTTCGCTCCCGAACGCGAGGATGTGACCGGTGCCGAGGCCGTTGTGCGAGGCGACGGTGAGGGCGAGCGATCCGTCGACGCGGGCGATCTCCTGGACGCAGATCGCGTAGGCCGTCGTGTCCATCCCCGCGCCCCCGTGCTCCTCCGGGATGCGGATGCCGAGGAGGCCGAGCGCCGCGAGCTTGGGGACGATCTCCTTCGGGAAGCGCTCCTCCTCGTCCCACTTGCGGGCGAAGGGGGCGACCTCGGCGCGTGCGAAGTCGCGGACCGTCTTCTTCAGAAGCTCGTGCTGCTCGGAGAGGGCGAAGTCCATCGATCCTTCGTCTACCACTGTCGGTGAGCCGCGCGCGAGGCTCGTCGTGGGCCAAACGAGGAGGCCACCGCCGCGGGCCCGCTCGGGCGCGGGGTGTATCCGCGGCGTACCGCGGCCGTACCAGGGTGTATCGGCGAGACAGCGAGTCGTAAATGCATGATTTGTCGAGACTTCATGCCGTCGGCCGGCTGGCACTCCGCGTGCTCTAGGCCGAGGGCATGAGCGCCTCCGACAAGCCCACGCCGCCGCAGCCCCCCGAGCCGACCGACGACGACTGGTTCGTGCTCCCGAACCGCGAGCGCTCCGCGCCCCGCTCGCAGGCTCCCCGGTCGCGAGCACCGGACGAGGCGCCGCCGTCGCTCGGCGACGACTTCGTCGACGGGTGGTTCGTATGACGGCGCCGACGCTCCGGCCGGGCGCGGCGCCCCCGCCCGTGGTCCGCTGCGAGCCGCTCGGCACCGTCACCCTCGACGCGCTCGCCGGCGAGGGCGGCATGGGCCGCGTCTGGACGGGCCGCAGCGACGCGGGGCCGGTCGCCGTCAAGGTGCTCGCCCCTCACCTCGTCGACACGCCCGAGGCGCACCGGCGCTTCGAGCGCGAGGTCACGATCGCAGAGACGCTCGACAGCCGCCGCGTGCCCCGGCTCCTCGGGCGCGGCGTGACCGCGGACGGCGTCCCGTGCTTCGCGATGGACCTCGCGCGCGGCCTGACCCTCGAGGCGGTGCTCGCGGGCGCGCCTCGGCTCTCGCCCGCACGCACCGCGGCGATCGTGGGCCAAGTGCTCGAGGCGATCGCCGACGCCCACCGCGCCGGCATCACCCACCGCGACGTGAAGCCCGGCAACGTCATGGTGCACGAGGCGGGCGACGCGCTCGACGTGAAGCTCCTCGACTTCGGCGTGGCGCGCGCGCCGTGGAGCAGCAGCATCACCCTCGACTCGCACACCCTGGGGACGCTCCGCTACATGAGCCCGGAGCTCCTCTTCGACGCGCGCAGCGCGGGCCCCGAGTGCGATCTCTGGGCGGCGGCGGTCATCGCCTACGAGTGCCTCACGGGCCGCGCGCCGTTTCCGTCGGAGTCGCTCGGGCGCTTCGCGCTCGCGCTCGACGCCGCCGCCTTCACGCCCGCGACGACGCTGTCGCCGACGCTCCCCGACGCCGTCGACGCCTTCTTCGCCAAGGCGTTCGCGCGGGACCCGGGGGCGCGATACCGCTCGGCGCCCGAGCTCGCGGACGCCCTCGCGGCGGCCTGCGCCGAGCCCGCCCGCGCGACGCCCGCCCGCGCGACGCCCGCACGCCGGAGCCGACCGCTCACACAGGGCGCGACGCGCGCGGTGATGGCGACCGCGAGCCGCCGCATGGCCGCGCGGCTGAAGCTCGCCCCCCCGCGCTCCAAAGAGGCGACGCGGGTGTGGTCGCGACGCCAGGCGGCGAGAGGCCGCCGGCGGACGCGCGACTGACGTGGGGGCCTCAGGCGACGCGCGAGCGCCGTCGCCGCACGAGCGGCGCGAGCGCCAAGCCCAACAGGAGCGCGGCGAGGCCCCCATCGGCGCGGGTCGACGCGACCGAACAGCCGCCGTCGTCGCCGGGCGGCGGCGACGATCCGCCGCTCGAGGTGCTGCTCTCCCCCGAGCTCGATCCGCCGCCGCTCGATCCGCCGCCGCTCGATCCGCCGCCGCTCGATCCGCCCGAGCTGCCGCCCCCGGAGCTGGTGCTGCCGCTCGAGCTCGACGCGCCCCCGTCGACCGGAGGTGTGCAACCCGGGATAGGCGTGTGGGTGCACCCCTTCACCGGATCGCAGGCGTCGGTCGTGCAGGCGTCGCCGTCGTCGCAGCTCCCGCAGGCGACGCACGCCTTGGCGCCGGGCGCGCTCGCGAAGGTCCCCGCGGCGCACGGGGTGCAGACGGTGTTCGCCTGGGCGGCGCACGCGGTCGCCTCGTAGGTGCCGGCCGCGCAGGTGGTGCACGCGGTGCACGACGTGTTCGCGGTGATGGTGCACGCGGCCGACTCGTATTCGTTCGCGCCGCAGGTGCTGCAGGCCATGCAGCTCGTCCCCGCGAGGTAGCGGCCGGGCTTGCAGGAGGCGCACTGATCGGCCGCGACGCCCGAGCACGTCGCGCACGTCGCGTCGCACGGGGGCAGCGCCGCGCGGATGGCGGGCACGTCGTCGACGCGGACGAACGAGTACCCCGCGGCCTTGAGCTTGGGGACCAGGTACTTCACCATGTCGACGGTGCTGCCGTTCGCCCACGAGTAGGGGTCGTGCATGAGCACGATCCCCTTGCCGACCGCGTTGATGTTGTTCAGGTAGGCGTCGCCGCACTGCGCGGTGGTCGCGTAGCCGGTGCCGTTCACCAGGCCGCCGCCGGCGGCGTTGCGCTGCTGCCCGCTCCAGCACGCCCAGTCGGCAGCCGAGTTGGGATAGGCGGAGTCGCCGTCGCCCATGTCCCAGTAGATGGGGCCGATGTACTTGTCCATGCCCGAGGCGTGGAGGGTGTTGTAGACCGCGCCGTTGTAGGACCCGAACGGCGCCCGGAACAGGAACCAGCCCGAGGGGACGTAGGCCGCGATCGACGCGTCCGTCTCCATGAGCTCCTGCACGCGCTGGCCGTTCGCCACCGTGCTCACGAGGTCGCGGTGCGTCGTGGTGTGGTTCGCGACCAGGTGGCCGTCGGCAACGAGCTGCGCGAGCACGGCGTTGACGTTGGCGAGGGGGGTGAGGCCGTTCGGGTTCGGGAGCGCGGTGGCGGCGATGCGCCCGCCGTTCACGAAGAACGCGGCCCGGATCCCCTGCGCCTTCAGGTACATCGACAGCTCGGCGGTGCGGTCGCCGGGCCCGTCGTCGAACGTGAGCGCGAGCGTCTTCGCGGCCACGCTCGTGCCCACGAAGTTGCTCGCCGACAGCGGCTGCTCGGTCTTGCCCATCGTCTCGCCGAGCGGCTCGGGCGGACGATCCGCCGAGCAGGCGGCGGCCGTCAGCCCGAGCGCTGCGCCGAACGTAGCGAGGACGAGAGGCAACCGGGAGCGAGCGCGGATGAGAGCCACGCTTCCATGAATACCACTTAAGCGCCCGTCCCGCCCTCGCTCGACTTCCACGTGGGCGTCGGTCGCTCAGCGCACCCGCACACACACCTGCTTCTGGTCGGTCGTCTTCTGGCAGTGGAAGTTCGTCGGGCACCGATCGCCCGCGCCGCAAGGCCTCGAGCAATACGCCGACGTGCCCACCGAGACGCACACGCCGGCGGCGCAGTCCGCGCCCGACGTGCACGGCGCGCCCACGTCGTTTTCGGGCTTGGATTTGCCGCCGGTCGTCGCGGGCGGCGCCGCCGCGTCGGCGCCTGCGTCGCCGGCGTCGCCGACCTTCGCCTCGCCCGCGCGGCGCAGCGCCTCCTCCACGAGCCAATAGAACGCGTCGACGCGCGTGTAGACGTTGTGCACGTCGGCCCCTTGGCAACGTGGGCCTCCGCGCGACACGACGCCGATCACCTCGCCCGAGTCCTGGTCGATCGCCGGGCCTCCGGAGTCGCCTTGGCAGGTCGCCTCCCCCACCCGGAACTCGGCCGCCGACACGGAGAGCACCCGCACGTGATCGCGGAGCAACTTCACCCCCGGGGCGCTGCGATCGCTCGGCCGGCCGTAGCCGACGGCGCGGACCGTCTCGCCCACCGCGGGGCCGGTGCGGCGCACCCCGAGCGGCTTGATGCCCTTGATGGCCCGATCGGTGACGATGAGCGCGATGTCGGCGTCGCAGAGGGTGACGCCGCCGGGCGCGACGACGTCGAGGCCGTGGGCGACGACCTGCGCGCGCTCCGCGTCGTCCCCGACGAGGATCGAGAGCGAGCGCGGATCGAACGCGCGGCCGACCTGCGCCTTGGTGGCCGGGCAGACGATCTCCGCGCGCGTGTCGGCGACGCAGTGCCTCGCCGTCAAGACGACGCGCTCGGAGATCAAGGTGCCGGTGCAGAGCCCCGTGCCCCCGATGTCGACCGCGACGACGGCCGGGTCGCGGCCGCGATCGGGCACGCCCTTGACGATCTCGACCTCGTCGGCGACGACCGCCTCGCCCGCGTCGGGCGCGCTCGCGCCGGCGTCGCTCTCGGGGCGGGTGGGCAACGGCGCGGGCTCGGGACCGTCGCCGCACGCGAGGGCGGGCGCGACGGCGCAGGCAGCGAGAACGAGCAGCCACAGGTGGACCTTCGTGTTCACGATCTTCATGGCGAGACCTCCGGAGGCCTCGCCCTAACAAGTCGCGTACCGGCCCCAGATCCCCGTTGTTTCGCGCACTTGACGCCTAACCGGGGGTGGCCGGGCCAGTTTGGGGGTGGCCTGGGCCACCTCGATGCGCTGGGATTGGGTGAAGTGAACGTCACCTCGGCCCCCCTTCGAGAACGGCGGTTCATCGATCGTGGAGATTGGGCGGGAAAGCTCACGCGTCTCGGTGGAACGCACCTCGCACTCTCACTCCCTGCCGTGAAGCGATCGTTTCTTTTTGCCACGCTCCTCTCCCTGGGCCTCCTGTCGTCGGCGTCGGCGCACGCGTCGGGCTTCGCCGGCCCGAAGGGCGCGCGGGTCGACCTCCGATCGCTCGAGGTCGCCCGCTCGCGAGCCGGCGGCCGCACCACCACCTGGTGGCGCGCCCGCTACAGCGCCCCCGGCGGCGTCGTCGCGTTCCTCGTGCCGGTGCGCGCCCCGGCCGCCGTCGACGTCGCGCCCGAGGCGTGGCTCGACGCGCTCGACGAGGCGACCGCGCCCCGCGTCGTGCCTCCGACCGCGAGCCCGCCCTGCCCCGTCAGCGCGTCGCCGGACGTCGTCCTCGCGCCCGACGCGGCGCTGCGGCGGCGCGCCACCGGCGCGCAGGTCGTCACGACCGCGCTCGACCTCGACGTCGCGCTCACCAACGCCGGCGTCGAGGCGAGCCCGAGCACGCTCGCCGCCGCGCGGGCCGAGCTCGGGCGAGGACGCGCGATCGCCGTCGTCGTCGTCGCCGGCGGGGGCGACGACGCGTCCACCCCGACGGTTCGCGTCGTCAGCGACGGCGACGAAGGCGCGCTGCCCTTGTCGCTCGCGTCGAGCGGGCCGAGCTCGGTGCTCGTCACCGCGTACGCGATCGCGACGTCGGCGACCCGCTTCGGCGAGGGCCCTGCGCTCACGATCGCGCCCGCCGCGGTGTCGTGGCCGCGGGGCGAGGTGACGTACACGCTCGCGCGCGCGACCCTGCTCGCCCAGGTGCCGGGCGCCTTCTTGGTGGAGTCGGCGGGCCACGGGCTGCTCTTCGACGGCACGAACGTCGGCGGCGGCGTGTCGGCGCCGCCGGCCGCGGGGCGCTACTTCACGCTCGCCGAGAGCTACGGCGAGGCGGCGGGCGCGAGCGCGTGCGTCAACAACGCAGGCCTCTGGAGCGGCCGCTTCGTCACCGCGGGCGTCACCTGCCCCAAGGGCGCGCTCGGCCGCGCCGGCTCCTGGGCGTGCGAGCCGACGACCGGCGATCTCGATCCGCGCGCGATCACCTGCGGCGCCGCGGACGACCTCGCGATCGCGCTCGCCGGCGCCCGCCCGGGCGAGATGGGCTTGAGCCGCGCCGTCGCGACGCTTCCGCCGCAGCCGACCACGGAGGTCGCGCTCGCGCCGACGAGCGGCAGCAAGTCGCCCGTCGTCGAGGCCGGGCGCTACGAGCTCGTCTGCGGGCCCTCGGGCGGGAGCTCCGGCGGTTTCGTGCCCCCTTCGGGCGCCTCGAGCGGCGACCCCGAAGGCGAGGTGCTCGTCGCGACCAACGACGGATGCGGCGGAAGCGGAGGCACGGTGTACGTCCCCGCCGACGACGGCACCTCCGACGACACCTCCGACGACTCTTGCAGCTCGACCGGCACCACCGCGAGCGAGGACAGCGACAGCGACGGCTGCGACGCGAGCACCGAGTCGTCCACCGACGACTCCTCGAGCGACGACTCCTCGAGCGACGACTCCTCGGACGACGACTCGAGCTCGAGCTCCGACGACTCGAGCTCCGACGACTCGAGCTCTGACGACTCGTGCTCGAAGTCTTCGTCTTCTTCGTCGTCCTCGTCCTCGTCGGGCTCGAGCGACGCCGTGAAGGTGAAGACCAAGAAGGGCAAGCTCGCCCCGGCCAAGGCCGCGAAGCCGAAACACGCGAAGAAGCACCCGCGGAGCCCGCTGTCGCGCGCGGTGCTCCTCTTGGCGCTCGTCGCCCTCCCGCTTCGACGCGCCGCCCGCGGGCGCACGAAAGACTATACCTGACAGGATACTCCGCTACTTCGGCGGGAGCTGGTCGGCGGGCGCGACGAGGTAGACCACGTACACCCCCCACGCCATCCCCTCGCCCTTGAAGTGCGTCACCGCGACCCCGAGGTGGAGCGTCTTCACCGCGGTGAGCTCGGGCGGCAAGGCGAGCGCGTCGAGGGAGTGGGTGGCGAACACCCACCCGCGCACGCTGCGCGACGCGCGCTCGCTCTCGCCCGAGAGCGCCGCCTCCAGCGCCGCCATCGGATCGCGGCCCTCGTTCGCGACCGCCTTGGCCTCGCGCGCGAGGATGGGCAGCGGCGCGATCCGGAGCGCCGGGCCGAGCGACTGCGCGGCGCGCGCGCGGTTGACCGCGTCGAACACCGTCTGCGCCTCGCGGTCGTGGTCGGCGCCGCGGAAGAAGCCGTACGTCGTCACCACCGCGCCGACCCCGCCGAACGCGTCGACGGGCGCCGTACCGCCGGCGCTCTGCTCGAGGTCCGGCTGGTAGAGGGAGCTCCGACCGAGCGGCATCTCGAGCGCGTAGTCGAGCCACGCCGACGGGCTCGTCGCCCCCGAGACGAGCGCGCTCACGAGGTCGCCGGTGCGGATGGTGCCCGCGACGTCCCAGCCCGCGAGCATGCCGAGGGCGAGCTGGTCTTGCCGGCCCTCGTCGCCGGCGTCGCTCGCCGAGAAGTAGTGCGGGGTGAGCCTGCCGTTGGTCGCGGACTGCTCGGGAGCGACGGCGAGCGGCTTGAGCTTCACCGCCGCCCGCGCCTGGTTGATGCCCGCGACGAGCGCGGCGGCGACGTCGCCCGACCCGGGGCCCGCCGGGGCGCTCGGGCGCGACGGGACCTCGATCGCCCTCGCGGGATCGCGACGGACGAGGGCCTGGCCGACGACGTTCGACAGGATGCGCCCGTCGGACCGGGCGAGCACCTGCACCCACGCGGTCGCGTCGCTGGCGGCGAGCTGGCACGTGAACGAGAAGCTCGGGAGCTTGGCGCGGAGATCGGGCTCGCAAGGCACCGCCGACGTCTCGCCCTGGTTGATCCACGCCGTGACCTGCGCGGCGGTGGCGCGCGCGCGACCGGTGAGCGTGACCTTGCCGCTCGCGTCGGGCCCCGCGACCGCGAGCTCGCCGTCGGGCTTGTAGCCGACGTAGGCGGCGACGACGCGGCTCGACCCTCGCTCGACGCCGACCGCGACCTCGTGCCCCTTCCACTCCGGCGGCCGCACCTTCGCGAGCGCCGCCGACACCTCGGCGTCGGGCGTCGCGAGCGGCGCGTCGACCCACGCGACCGACCGCTCCACCGCCGGCGCGGTGACCCCGCACGCCCCGCGCATGACGCGGTCCACGCGCTCGTCGGGCCCGGCGTCGGCCTTGAGGACGAAGCGGGCCAGGTTGCGCGCGTAGCAGCGGAGCGCCTTCGCGCCCGCGCGGCCGGCGGTGAGGTTCACCTTGGCGAGGTCTTGCTCCACCGGCGTCGCCTCGTCGCGCTGCGCGAGGTCGACGGTGAATCCGGGGCTGGGCGCGACCTTCCGCGCGGTGGGGGGCTTCGCCGGCGCGCCGCCCATCTTCGCCACCGCGTCGCGTGTGGGGAACGGGTTCGGCGGAACGAACGCCTCGCGCTTGCCCCCTCCGCAAGCGACGAGCGCCAACGCCAACACCGCGCCTGCACCGAACCGAGCCACGCGTCCCGACATGACGTGCCCTCCCAGGAGCCGCTACGGTACCTATCCCCCCGAAGATAGCCATCACCCCTACGGGGTGATGCCGCGAAAGAATCGTGCCAAGACGCGCGCCGCCGGGCGCCGGCGACGACGCGCGGGAACGCCGACGAGCCCCCACCGCATCGCCCTCCGCTGCGAGCGCGCTGGAGTTGCGCGACGCGTGAGTTTTGCACTTCGCGACCCGCGCCGAACGCAACGATTGCATGCGCCGGCTCCTCGGCCGCTCGCTACAGTATTCGACGCTTTTTCCGTGAAATCGAAGGAGACATCCGTGAAGCGATCCGACCCCCACTCGAACGGAGCCCAGAACGGAGCGTCGCGCGGCCCGGTCCGCGCCCCACGCGCGGCGCGCCAGCGAAAGGTGAGCGACGGCGACATCGCGCCGAAGCTCGACGCCGCGTCGGTCGAGAAGAACCGCGTGGTCCGGAACGTCGGCGCCGAGCGCACCAAGCTCGAGTCGGCGGTGCGCGACATCATGGTCGCCCAGCAGGGTGACGTGAAGGGCCTCGCGAGCGTGCTCGACGCGATCCTGAAGGGCGCGTCGCCCGACGACGCCGAGGTCCTCCGCCACGCGCTGTGGAAGTCGGAGCGACGAGCCGCCGTCGAGGCCGGGCTCGACACCGACATGGAGCTCGCCGAGGACTGGCGCGACGGGGGCTATCCGTACCGGTATCTCATGCTCCGCAAGACCTACGAGCGCTCCAAGTACCGCCTCCAGGTCGAGCTGCTCAAGCTCCAGGCGTGGGTGAAGGACACGGGGCAGCGGGTGGTGATCCTCTTCGAGGGCCGCGACGCGGCAGGCAAGGGAGGCACCATCAAGCGCTTCATGGAGCACCTGAACCCCCGCGGTGCGCGCGTGGTCGCGCTCGAGAAGCCGACCGACGGCGAGCGGGGCCAGTGGTACTTCCAGCGCTACGTGGAGCACCTGCCGACCCGGGGCGAGATCGCCCTCTTCGATCGCTCCTGGTACAACCGCGCCGGCGTCGAGCGGGTCATGGGCTTCTGCTCCGACGGCGAATACCTGGAGTTCATGTCCCAGGCGCCGGAGTTCGAGCGCCACCTGGTGCGCAGCGGCATCCACCTCATCAAGTTCTGGTTCTCGGTGAGCCGGCTCGAGCAGCGCCGCCGCTTCAAGGAGCGCGCCGCGCACCCGCTGAAGCAGTGGAAGCTGAGCCCCATCGACAAAGCGTCGCTCGACAAGTGGGACGACTACACCAAGGCCAAGGAGGCGATGTTCTTCGCGACCGACACCGCCGACTCGCCCTGGACGGTCATCAAGAGCGATTGCAAGAAGCGCGCGCGCCTGAACGCGATGCGCTACGTGCTCCACTCGCTCGCGTACGACAAGAAGGACGCGGCCAACATCGGGATGGTCGACCCGCTGCTCGTCGGGCGCGCGCACGTCGTCTACGAGCGCGGCGAAGATCGCACGCCGATCCGCCGCTGAGCGGCCGAGGCGCGGCGGCGCTCCCTCCGTGGTAGAAGGAGCGCCGCCATGTCCGTGTCCCTCTCCATCGAAGGCAAGCTCGTGACCGGTGAGGTCGCGCTCGACGTCCACCCGGCGATGACGGCGGCGGAGCGCGATCGCGCGCTCGACGCCGCCCTCTCGGAGCGCCTCACCGAGCTCGCCACGGAGCTCGGTGTGGTGCTGGCGAGCGCCGCCCACCGCTACGCGAAGCCCATCCCGGGCAAAGACGCCGCCGGCAAGACGCGGTTCGCGATCGTCGGGCGCGCCGAGGGCGACCACCTCGTCCCCGTCCGGAAGGGCGGCTGACGATGCGACGCGCCGCGATCGCCTTCGCCTCGACCGGGCTCCTGCTCGCGTGCCCGCCGAAGGAGGTGGAGATCCAGCCGGTCGCCCTCGCGCCGGCGCCGCCGCCGCCCGCGCAAGACCCGGCGCCGCCGCCCCCGCCGAAGGAGCCGGCCGCGCCGCCGCCGCACCGCTGCGCGAGCCCGCCGCGCACGCGCGGCGTCGCGACGTCGAAGGACGACCCGGCGCAAGGCCACTTCACCCTCCGCGAGGCCACGGCCGGGCTCGGCCAGGGCGGCGCCCTCGTCGCGATCATCAAGACGAGCGCCGGCGAGCTCCGCTGCGAGCTCGAGTGGGAGTGCGCGCCCGTCACCGTCGCGAACTTCGTGGGGCTCGCGCGCGGGCTGCGGCCGTTCAAGTCGCCGCTGACCGGGCAATGGACGCGCGCGCCGGCCTACGACAAGAGCACGTTCCACCGGATCGTGAAGGGATTCATGATCCAAGGCGGCGACCCCAAGGGTTCTGGGACCGGCGAGCCGGGCTACGTCGTGCCCGACGAGAAGTGGGACGGGATGACGCACGACCGCGCCGGCCAGCTCTGCATGGCCAACCGCGGCCCCGACACCAACGGGATGCAGTTCTTCGTCACCGACGCCGCGGCGACGTATTTGGATGCAGGATACACGATTTTCGGCGACTGCGATCCGGTGTCGGTCGTGCACGCGATCGCGTCGGTGCCCACCCAGGGCGAGCGCCCGCTCTCCCCGGTGACGATCGAGAGCGTCACCATCGAGGGGCCGGAGCTCTGACGGCGATCAGGGCCCGCCGAACATCCCCATGACGGGGATGAGGAGGAAGAGCGCGGCGAGGCCGAGGCCCGCCGCGGCGTGCTCGCCGAGCGTGCGGAAGGCCGCCGCCTCGCCCCGCACGTCGAAGGAGACCATGCCGCCGGGGCCGCGACGCTCGACGGCGAGCGCGAACGGGATCACGAGCCGCTGCGCGAGGTCGCCCTCGAGGTCGGCGACGAGCTTGTCGCGATCTTCGGCCGACATCGACGGCTTGAACGCCATGCCGATCTCGTGCGAGGCGAAGGCGCCGATCAGCGTGGTCACCTCGCCGCCGAGGACGAGCCCGCCCTGTCGGAAGTACGGGTCCATCTCGCGCGGCTCCGGCTTGCGGCCGAGGATGCGCTTGGCGGCGCCGGCGTAGGCTCTGTCGTCGTCGAGGCCGGCGACGACGAAGGTCTGCGCGCCCTCCCCGACCGCGAGCATCGTCGGCGCGGTGCGCCGGACCTTCTTGGTGTTCGGCTTGTGGGTCTTGGGATCGAGCTCCGGCCCCTCCACCACCTCCTTCGTCTCGTCGACGAAGAAGCTGCCCTTCGGCAGCCCGAGCCCGGCGGGCGCTGCTCGGAACGCCTTCGGCGCGGGCGGGGTGCGCGCGACCGAGTGCGACGGCGCCGCGGCCCCCTTCGGCGGCTGCTTGGCGTCGAGGTCGGCCGCGCGCACGAGCTCCTTGGCGAGCTTCTCGAACGCGGCGACGTCGGCGGTGAGCGCGAAGAAGGCGTAGCCGTCGATCGCCTTC
>JAEUKG010000566.1 GCA_016794325.1 Myxococcales bacterium
GAGGGCGATGCGTGGGCCCATGGGGAGCCGGGCCGTCACCTGCTTGACCGCGACCGGCGTTCCCAGGAGATCGCGGAGTAGCGTGGCGGTCATGCCCTCGGTGGGCAGGGTTGCGGCGCGGTGCTCGTTGGGGATGGGGGCGGCGATGGCGACCATGGCTGGGCTCAATCCTTGGGGGGCAGGAGCGGGCGGAGGGCTTCGCCGAACGAGTCGGGGTTGAACGGCTTGACGATCAGGAACGAGGCCCCGTTGCTCGTCGCCTGCTCGCGGATCTCCGGGGTCCCCTCGGAGGTCACGAAGCCGAACGGCACCTTGACCGACTCGCTCGAGAGCGCGCGGAGGAGCTCGATGCCCGACATCTCCGGCATGTTCCAGTCCGAGAGGACGAGCTCGGGGGGACACGCGTGGATGGCGTCGAGCGCCTCTTTGCCGTTCCCGGCCTCCTGCACGTCGTACCCGCCGTAGCCCGCTTGGCGCAGCGCGCGGCGGACGATCATCCTCATGGCCTTGCTGTCGTCGACGATTAGAATGCTCATCGCTGGCTCCTCCAAATCCCGCCCTCGAGCGGGGTTCTCACGCCGCCGTCGAGAGGCGGACGATCACGAGTTGTCCGTTGCAGTCCATGCGAGCGTCGAGCATGTCGACGCTCGGCGCGTAGCTCGTGGGCATGCCCACGCCCGTCGTCGGGAGCGACAGGTAGTTCGGGAGCGGGAGCAGCGCCTTGACCTGCCCTCCGATGACGTTCGCGAGCTCACGCACCGCGTCATGCAGATCCGTCTCGCTCGCGTCGGCGGCGTCGACCTCGAGCATGGCCGAGGCGGCGAGCCGGGCGGCGTCCCGCGTGCAGATGACCCCGACCGCCCCCTGCCACGCGCCGTGGATCTCCACCCACGCTCCGAGGATCTCCCCGCCGTCCTCGGCGGCGGGGGTCTCGGCGACGTGGAGCGGGGTGCCGACGAGCGCCTCGAACATCGTCCCCGAGAGGTGGTGGAGCGTAGCGAGCGGAAGGGACATTCGCGAACCTCGACTCGGGGAACGGCCCGCCCGCCGCGCACTTGAGCCGCTACTTGCGCAACCGGTAACAGACGGCCTTCCCCTCGGGGACGCGCTCGTACGCGTCGTCGAGGTTCAACGTCGTCTCCGCGCCGCCGAGGAACAGCACGCCGTCGGGAGCGAGCGCCTGGCGCACCTTGCCGAGGATCCGCTTCTTGGTCTCGATGTCGAAGTAGATGAGGACGTTGCGGAGGAAGACGATGTCGGGCTTGGGCATCGCCGGCCACTGCTCCGCGAGGTTGAGCGGGCGAAAGTCGATCATCTGCCGGATCTCCGGCTTGATGACGAAGTGCGGCCCCTCGCGCTTGAAGTACTTGACGAGGTAGGGCGCGGGCAGGCCCCGGTTGACCTCGAGCTGGCCGAAGACGCCGGCGCGGGCCTTCTCGAGGACCTTCTCGGCGAGGTCGGTCGCGACGATCTTCACCGACCATGTCGCCAGGGTCGGGAAGTTCTCGCGCAGCGTCATCGCGATGCTGTAGGGCTCCTGACCGGTGGAGCACGCGAGGCTCCAGATCGTCAGCGACCGCGTCACCGCGCGCGCGGTCACGAAGCGGGGGACGATGTGCTCCTTCAGGGCGTCGAAGGGGTGGATGTCGCGGAAGAAGAGCGTCTCGTTCGTGGTCATCGCCTCGATGACCTGGGTGTGGAGCCCGTTGACCGGCCCCTTGCGCATGTGGACGATCATCGCCTCGACGTTGTCGAAGCCCGCGGCGCGGGCGACGGTGGTGAGGCGCGACTCGACGAGGTAGTCCTTGCCCTCGTCGATGATGATCGCCGACCTCTTCTTCACGAGGTCGCGGACATAGACGAGCTCTTCATTGCGAATGGGCATGACGGTTCTCCGTGGGTGACCCCGCGCTCCTCAAGACACGTGAAACGAGCTCGCGAGCGACCTGCGACAGCGGCACGATCGCGTTCGCGACGCCGGCGCGCACGACGGCGCCCGGCATCCCCCAGACGACCGAGGTGGGCTCGTCTTGAGCGACGACGAACCCTCCCGCGGAAGCGATGACCTCGCTGCCGCGCATCCCGTCCTGTCCCATCCCCGTGAGGACGGCGGCGACGGTCCGCGGGCCGTAGATCCCCGCGATCGAGGTGAACATCGGGTCGACCGCCGGTCGGCACGAGTTCTCGGGTGGCTTCTGGTCGAGCACGACCACCACCTTGCTCGCCCCCTCACGACGGAACGTCATGTGCCAGTCGCCGGGCGCGATGAGCGCGAGGCCGGGCTCGAGGACGTCGCCGGCCGCCGCCTCGCGCACCCGGAGCGGCGTGCTCGCGTCGAGGCGCTGCGCCAGGAGCTTGGTGAAGAGCGGCGGCATGTGCTGCGTGATGACGACGGGCACCGGCAGGTTGTCGGGGAACGTCTTCAGCACCTCGGCGAGCGCGTTCGGGCCCCCGGTGGAGCACCCGATCGCGATCACGTCTCCGCGCACCGCCATCGTGCCCGAGCGCGGCGGCCCGCCGACGACCGGCGTCGCGCGCGGCGCCGGAGGCGGGCGGCTCGTGCTCGGACCGAGCGGCACGTGGCGGCCTCGGACGAGGCCCTTGATCCGCGGCGCCATCTCGTCGCGGATGATCCGCAGCCCCTCCGTCACCCCGCCCGTGTTGCTGGGCTTGGTGAAATAGTCCGTCGCTCCCGCAGAGAGGGCGTCGAGGGTGATGGCCGCTCCGCGCTCGGTGAGGGTGCTGAACATGATGACCGGGAGCGTCGGGTGCTCCTTGCGGATGGCACGCAGCGTCTCCAGGCCGTCCATCTCCGGCATCTCGATGTCGAGGGTGACGACGTCGGGGGGTGTTTGGTGGATCTTGGCGAGGGCGATGCGTCCGTTGGCGGCGGAGCCGACGATCTCGATCTCGGGGTCGGCCGAGAGGCCGTCGGTGAGCATCTTGCGGATGGTCACCGAGTCGTCCACGACCAGAACGCGTACTTTGCTCACGGCATCACCCCTTCGAGATCCCGAGGAGCTCGAGCTTCGACATGAGCCCGTCGGGAGTGAATGGCTTCATCAGGTAGTCGTTGGCGCCCGCCTCGAGCGCGGCCTGCATGGTGTCGAAGTCTTGTTCGCTCGACACCATGAGGACGCGCAGAGAGGCGAGGGCCTGCTGCTTGCGGAGGGCCGCCACCAGCTCGACCCCCCCCATCTCCGGCATGTTCACGTCGACCAAGGCCAGGTCGACGTCCGACATTCCGTCGAGGGCCGCGAGAGCCTCGCGTCCATGACCGGCCTCGAGGACCTCGAAGCCCAGCGCAATCAGGTGCTTCCTCAGGATGAGGCGCATCGCACGGGAATCATCGACGACAATAGCTCTCACGGTTTCCTCCGCTCGCTTCAGTAGGTGAATCGACCGACGAGCTTCTGGAGCTCACCGCTCATGCTCGAGAGCGCGCCTGCCGCCGCCTGGGTCTGGGTCGCGCCGCCGCTCGTCTCCTGCGCTGCCTTCGCGACGCCGGTGATGTTGCTGGCGATCTCCGCGCTCCCCTTCGCCGCTTCGGCGACGTTCCTGCAGATCTCGTTGGTGGTGGCGGTCTGCTCCTCGACCGCGCTCGCGATGGTGTTCTGGATGTCGTTGATCTGGTTGATGATCGAGCTGATCTGGCCGATGGCGCCGACCGCGCCGCGGGTGTCGGCCTGGATGGCCTCGATCTTCTGGCTGATGTCTTCGGTCGCCTTGGCGGTCTCCTTGGCGAGCTCCTTGACCTCGTTCGCGACGACCGCGAACCCCTTGCCGGCTTCGCCCGCGCGCGCGGCCTCGATGGTGGCGTTGAGCGCGAGGAGGTTCGTCTGCTGGGCGATGCTCGTGATCACCTTGATCACCTTGCCGATCTCGGCGCTGCTCTCGCCGAGCTTGCCGACGGTGGCGTTGGTGGTCTCGGCGACCTTCACCGCTTGCGTGCCCACGCGGGCGGCGTCGGCGGCGTTCTTGGCGATCTCGCGGATGCTCGCCGACATCTCTTCGGCGGCGGTCGCCACCGTCTGCACGTTCTTGCTCACCTGCTCCGACGCCGCCGAGACGACGTTGGCCTGCACGGAGGTCTCCTCGGCGCTCGCGCCCATGGTCTGGCTGACGCGGGCGAGCTCCTCGGAGGACGACGAGAGCGCGGTCGCCGTCCGGGCGATGTCGCCGATCGACGAGCGGAGGTCGGCGAAGAAGGTCGAGAGGCCCTCGCCCATCTGCCCGATGGCGTCGGTGCCGCGCACCGACATCTTCTGCGTCAGGTCGCCGGCCGCCGCCGCGTTGACGACCGCGAGCATGGCGTCGACCTTGTCGCGCAGCTCCTGGGCCGTCTGGCGCTCGCGCTCCTGGGCCTCGATCTCGCGTCGCTTGGTGGCGACCTGCTCGGTGATGACCTCCCACGTCAACATCGGCCCCATGTAGTTGTTCGAGAGGTCGAAGATCGGCGTCACCATGAGCGACAGCGTCTCGGGCCCGAGCCGGATCTCCGCCTTGTGCGGCAGGTTCTTCGGATCCGAGAGCATGCGCCGCTGGTGCGACGGGTTCTTGTGGAACACGTCGATCGACGAGCCGACGAGCGCGTCGAGCGGGATCGGGAGGTACTGCGCGAGGCCGGCGAGCGTCTTCTTCGACGTCGAGTTCGCGTAGCGGATGACGAAGTCCTTGTCGCAGAGCATCACGTTGATCGGGGCGCCCTCGATCATCTGGCGGAGCCGCTGCTCCTCTTCCTTGGCGCGGACCTGCTCGGTGACGATGTCCCAGGTGAGCATCGCGCCGGTGTATCCGCCGGCCTCGTCGTAGATCGCGGTGACGAGGAGCGACAGGTACTCGGGGCCGACCTTGATCTGCGCGCGGTGCGGCAGGTTCTTCGGGTCGGACAGGATGCGCTGCTGGTGCGCCGGGTTCTTGTGGAACACGTCGACCGAGGAGCCGACGAGCTTGTCGACCGCGATCGGCAGGTACGCGGCGAGCTTCTCCAGCGTGGTCCGCGAGGTGGCGTTCATGTACCGGATGATGAAGTCGCGGTCGCAGAACATGACGTTGACGGGGGCGCCGTCGACCATCTGCGCGTAGCGGGTGGCCACGGGGTCGGCGGGTGCCCACTCGACGGCGTAGCCCTCGGCGCCGTCGAAGCTCACCGCGGTCACGGTGGCGACGACGCTGCGGCCGCCGACCTTGGCGTCGACCGTCACCGTGGCTCCGGGGGTCGCCCGGAGCGCCTTGCGCTTGGCCGGCGGCAGGGCGAACACCGCGTCGATGGGCCCGCCGACGACGTCGTCGCCCGCCGCGTCCTCGGCGGCGTCGACCGCGGCCTTCGCCGCGGGGTTCAGCCAGCGGACGGTGAAGTTCGAGTCGCACCACACGTAGGCGCTCGCCGAGCCCTCGAGGACGCTCTGGAAGGGAGCGACCGGGGGCTCGTGCGCCGCGTATCCGTTGGCGTGCCCGTTGGCGAACCCGTTGACGTGGCCATTCTGCTTCGACGCGTGCTTCTCTCCCATGATCCGTTCTCCTTCGGCGGCGGCTGCCGCTTGCATCTCGCGTGATACCCACCCGTAGAGCGCGCCCCACGCGCGCTCCAGCTCCGGGGTCCACGCGTCCCCGGCGACTTCTTCGAGACTGGCGAGCAAGACCTTGCCGACCACGTCGTAGTGCGCGGCCTGCGCGCCGATCTCGACGTGGCGCCGACCGAGCGTCGCGAGCGTGGCCGCGACCTTCTCCGGCCGGTCGGCCGCGCCGACGACGAGCGCGAGCGCGCTCACGAGCTTCTTCTTCTGGTCCTTCATGTCCGTCGGGAACATGGACCGGACCTCCGGGTGCTCCCGGAAGAGGCGGTCGTAGAAGGCGTCGACGAGCTCGCCTGCGCGCGGCGCGAGGGCCTCGAAGCTGGCGCGGATCGCGCGCACCTCCGCCGGCGACACGCCGTGTCCGCGCTTGTGGGCTCGAGTATCCGATTGAGTGGTCATCTGGTCCTCACGGGTTGGGTCGTTTCGGTCGACGCGTCGGGGGGACCCTCCGCGGCTCGTGGCGTGGCGAGGTGGCGGCGCAGCAGCGCGGCGGCGGTGAGCGGAGCGAGCCCAGCCACCAAGAGAACGGCCGCGTGGCGCGGGCCGTCAGCGATCGCGGCTCGGCGGAGCGAGGCCCCGAGGATCCCGGCGAACGCGGGGCCGAGCGCCATGCCCAGGCACCCCGCGGCGTGGAAGAGGGCCATCCGCGTCCCGCGCGCGCCCTCCGAGGAGGCGGTCGCGGCGTAGCAGAGCGCCGGCGCGTAGACCAAGGCCGAGGCCACCCCCGCGACCGCGAGCGCCGCCACGGCGGCGGCCGGGCCTCCGATCGCGATCACCGCGAACGCGGCGGCGTAGGTGACGCTGCCGATGAGCACCATCGTCCCTCGCGACAGCCGGTTCGCGAGGCGCGCCACCGGGTAGGTCGCGGCGGCGAACGGGACGAGCATCGCCGCGTACGCCATCGACACCGCCCGGTCGGACATGCCGAGCACCGAGTGCGCGCGCAGCGCGAAGGTGACGACGAAGGCCCCGACGGAGAAGCGCTCCGCGAACGCGAGGCCGCAGGCGACGAAGAGCGACGGGCTCGCGGTGACCGGGGCGCGTGGGCTCGGTCGCGCCGCGTCGGGAGCCCCGGCGACGAGCGGCACGGCGAGGGTGAGCGCGACGGCCGCGGCCGCGAACGGGGCGCGGGCGCCGAGGCCGAGGAGGAGCCCGCCGAGCGGAGAGCCGACGACGAGCGCCGCCATCATCGCCGTGCCCTTGGCCGCCATGCCGCGCCCGTGCGGCGAGGGGTCGAGCGACATCACCATCGACAGCGCGCCGACGTTGGCGGCGCCCTCGACGAAGCGCGCCGCGAACGAGACCCAGAGCGGCGCCGGGGCGGCGCAGGCGAGCGCGGCGGCGGCGTCCACCGCGAGGAGCGCGATCGCCATCGACCTTCGCCCCACCACCCGATCGGCGACGATCCCGAAGAGGGGGACGAGGAGGACGGCCCCGAACATCCCCGCCGACAGGAACGCGTGCATCGCGCCCTCGCCCGCGCCCCGCGCCGCGAGCAGCGGGCGCAGCGCGGGGAGGACCACCATCCCGCTCAACATCACCGCGAAGACCCCCAGCGGAGCCGCCGAGGCGCGGACGCGCTCTGTCGCGGAGAGGCTCACGCCGCCTCGGCCGCGGCCCCGGCAGCCAGGAGCTTGTCGGCGTCGAGCTCGAGCAGGAGCTTGTTCTGGAGCTTGAAGACGCCTCGAAGGAGGCTGCGCGACGTGGTGGGCACCGTGTCGGGCGGCGCCTCGTACGTGTCGTCGGACACCTCCACGACGTCGCCGATCTCGTCGACGAGGAGGCTCTGGCCACCGTCGTCGCCGCGGACGATGACGTTCATGGGGAGGGTGCCCTCGGCCCGCCGCGGGAGCTCGAGCCGGGCCCGCATGTCGACCGCGGTCACGATCTGCCCGCGGAGGTTGATGAGCCCCCGCACGTGAGACGGCGCGAGCGGCACGTCGGTCATCTCCTGGTAGCGGAGGACCTCTTGGACCCGGGTGACGTCGAGCCCGTAGAGGAAACCGTCGAGGAAGAAGGTGCACAGTTGACGAGAGTGGATCATGGTCTTGCCCTCACGCAGCGGCCGAGACGGGCTCGGCGAGGAGCTCGGGGTGCCGGCGGCCGATGGCCGCGCGGAGGTCGAGGAGCTCCGTGACTCGCCCTTGGATGACTGCGGTGCCGGTCACGCCGGCACGGGCGCCGGTCGACTTCTGAGCCACGGCGTCGTCGACGATGTCGATGATGCGTCCGACGACGAGCCCGACGCTGCGACCCCGCTCGGTGTACACGACGACCTGCAGCGTCTCGCTGTCGGTCTCCCGAGTGTGCGAGTCCAGGAGCTGGGTGAGCCGCACGAGCGGCATGATCTCGCCGCGGTATTGGACGACCTCGCGGCCGCCGACGAGCTCGATCGACGAGCGAGAGAGCTCCTCGAGCCGGGCGACGAGCGACAGCGGGAGCGCGACGCGCCCCTGTTGCCCGTTCTCGAGCAGGAGCAGCGTCTGGCGGCCGTCGGAGCTCGCCCTCGCCGCGTCGCCGAGCGTGGCGTCGGCGATGCTCCGCTCCCGCGACTCGGAGATGACGCTGGCGCGCCGGGCGATGCCGACGACGTCGAGGATGAGCGCGACCCGCCCGTCGCCCATGATGGTGGCGCCGGCGAACGAGTCGATGGCCTTGAGGACCTTGCCGAGCGGCTTGACGACGATCTCCTCGGTGTCGTGGACGCCGTCCACGACCAGCCCGAACTGGCGGTCTTCGGCCTGGAGGACGACGATGTTGACGACCTCCTGGCCCTGCCGCGGGTCGCGCCCGAGGATCTTGTTGAGGTAGACGAGCGGCAGGAGGTTGCCGCGGAGCCGGTAGACCGGCGTCCCGTGGATGTGCTCCACCCGCTTCTCCGCCTCGGCGCCGTCGAGGCGCACGAGCTCGAGCAGGTTCACCTGGGGGATGGCGTACTTCTCGGCGCCGCCCGTCACCATCAGCGCCGGGATGATCGCGAGGGTGAGCGGGATCTTGATCTTGATCGTCGTGCCGCCGCCGGTGCGGCTGCTGAGCTCGACCGAGCCGCCGATCTTCTCGATGTTCGTCTTGACGACGTCCATGCCGACGCCGCGGCCGGAGATGTTCGAGACCTTCTCGGCGGTGGAGAAGCCGGGCATGAACACGAGGTTCACGAGCTCACGCTCTCCCATGCGCGCCGCGCGCTCGGCGGTCACGAGCCCGCGCTGGATCGCCTTGGCTCGCACCTTCTCCGGGTCGATGCCGCCGCCGTCGTCCGCGATCTCGATGTTGACCTTGCCGCCCTCGTGGAAGGCGCGGAGGAAGAGCGTCCCACCGGCGGTCTTGCCGCGCGCCGTCCGCACGTCGGGGCTCTCGATGCCGTGGTCGACGGAGTTCCGGACGATGTGGGTGAGCGGGTCCTTGATCGCCTCGATGATGGTCCGGTCGAGCTCGGTCTCGCTGCCCTCCATCTCCAGGCGCACCTGCTTGCCGCACGCGATCGAGAGGTCGCGGACGATGCGCGGGAGCTTGTTCCAGATGTTGCCGATCGGCTGCATGCGCGTCTTCATGACGCCCTCCTGCAGCTCGGTCGTGATGAGGTTCAGCCGCTGCGACGCGCTCGCGAACGCCGTGTCCTTGGCGGTCGTGCCGAACTGGAGGATCTGGTTGCGCGCGAGGACGAGCTCGCCGACGAGGTTCATCAGCTGGTCGAGGAGCCCGACGTCGACGCGGATGCTCGTCTCGCCGTGCCTGGCCTCGCGCTGCGAGGGCGTCTCCCCCTCCACCGAGGAGGGGCCTTCGCCCGACGGCGGGATCGCGAAGGCGCTGCTCGACGGCGGTGGGGGGGCCTTCGCCGACGACGGCGGCGCAGGTGGAGTCGCCGCGGCCGCGGCGGCGACGGGCTCGGCCGTCGTCACCTGGGGCACGGGCTCGGGCGCCGCCGCCGGAGACGAGGGCGCGAGCTCCGTCTTCGGCGCCGGCTCGACCTTCGCGTCGGCGCCGGGGCGATTCGCGGCGAGGGCCTTCAGCGTCTCGATGAGCGACGAGAA
>JAEUKG010000575.1 GCA_016794325.1 Myxococcales bacterium
CTCCCGAGCGGCGTCGCCGCGACGTCGTGGCTCGCCGACGCCGCCAAACACGCCCGCCTCCACGTGCTCGCGGTCCCGGCGGGGGCGGCCGCCGAGGTCTCGCGCGAGCTCGGCGACCACACCGACGGCGCCCACTACGTCGTCCACGGAGTCCGCGGGCTGTGGGGCGACGCGCTCGCGACCATCAGCGAGGTCGTCCGCGAAGAGACGCCGGTGCGCCGGGTGGGGGCCCTCGGCGGGCCCGCGCTGTCGGACGACCTCCACCACGGGCGCCCGAGCGTGATCGTGTGCGGCTCGCACTTCCCCGAGGTCATCGAGCACTTCACGAAGACGTTCACCTCCCCCACCCTGCGCGTCTACCCCACGAACGACCTCGTCGGTCTCGAGTGGGCGAGCGCGCTCGTGGGCGGGCTCACGATCGCGGTCGGCTTCGCGCAGGGCATCGGAATGAGCGCCGGCCTCGTCGCCGCCTTCATCTCTCGCTCGGTGGGCGAGGCCTCGCGCATCGCGGCCGCGGCCGGCGGCGAAGAGAAGACGCTGCTCGGGCTCGCCGGCTACGGCGACCTCCTCGCGTCCACGAGCCAGGTCGAGCGCCCCGAGGTCATCCTCGGGCGCGAGCTCGCCAAGGGCGTGAAGCTCGAGGGCGCGATGGCGGCGGCCAAGCTGCGGGTGGAGGCGATCGAGCTCGTGCCGCGCATCGTCGCGTTCGCCGAGCGGAACAAGGTGCGCGCGCCGATCTTCAAGGCGCTGGGCGACGGCATCCTCGGCGGCAAGGGAGCCGAGGCCATCTTGAAGGACCTGATGTCCCAGCCCATCGCCGAGAGCGCCTGAGCCGGGCGTCCTTGACAACCGCGGCCGGGCCGACAAGATTCATGGTTCGACCGTGACGCGAGCGAAGACGACCAAGCCACGCGCGAAGGCCAAGAGCGCCGCGAACGCCGAGGGTGAGAAGACCCCCTACGAGTACGACCTGCGCGAGGTGCGCCACTGCGCGTGTTTCCACGTCCGCCGCGCCGCGCGCGTCGTGACCCACGAGTTCGACGCCGCGCTCTCGGCGGTCGGGCTGCGCGCGACGCAATACACCGTGCTCTGCTCGCTCGCCGGCCCTTGGCCCGATCCGCCGACGCTGAACCGCCTCGCCGACGAGCTCCTCGTCGAGCCGTCGGCCCTGTCGCGCAACGTCGCCGTCCTCGCCCGCCGCAAGCTCGTGAAGGTGGTGCCCGGCGCCGACCGCCGCGAGCGCGTCGTCGTGCTCACCCCCGAGGGGAAGAAGGCGTTTCGCGCCGGCTTCGTCCACTGGAAGCGCGCCCAAGACGGCCTCGCGGCGCGCCTCGGCGGCTCCCACCTGCGCGAGGCGCTGCGGGTCCTCGACGCGCTCGTGGCGAACGCCGCGCCCGTGGCCTGAGGGCTCGCCTCAGCGCGCCTGCGACGCGTGCGCGGCGACGCCGAGGCGCTCGCGCAAGCGACCGAGCCCGTCGCTCGCGGTGAAGGCGAGGAGATCCGCGCGCTTGTCGTCGGCCCCGAGGTCGGCGAGGCGGCGCTCCTCGCGCCGGACCTCGCGGAGCGCGACGCGGAGATCGCCGCACAAGAGCAGGCCGGCGCGGTGCGCGGTGAGCTCGACGGAGCGGATCCACGCGACGAGGTCCATCGTCCCCCCGCGCGCCTCGAGGTCGGCCACCGCGCTCGCGAGCTCCGCCTTCTCGGACTCGTCGAGGCCGCTCGCGATCGCCTCGCGCAGCCGCGCCGCGCTGTCGGGGAGCGGCACGTCGTCGAGCTCGGTGCCCACCGCCGTGACGACGAGCGTCGTCAGCTCGGGCAGCGTCGGGAAGAAGACGAGCGCGTAGTTCTCGCGGCGGTAATACGTGAGGTGGCGCCCGGCGAGGAACGCGAGCTCCTGGATGCTGCGGCCGCTGAGCGCGCCGGGGCCGAGGGCGGTGGCCGGCGTGCGCCCCTGCACCGCGGCGATCCCGAGCGGGACCTGGTCGAGCGCGTACAGATCGCAGAGCGGGATGCCGAGGACCTTGCTCGCCCAGACGAAGGTGCGCACCAGCGACGCGGTGCTCGTGTGCGCTTGCTTCCGATCTTCGGGGAGGGTGAGGAGCTTGCCTTTGGCGTCGAGCTCCGCCACCCGCGCCTCGGCCGCGACCCGGACGACGCTGCGCAAGATGCGGGCGACGATGCCGTCGGCCCCGGGCGCGTCGAGATCCTCCCACCAGGTGGGATCGAGCGGCACGGTCGGGCGGATGGGCGCGTCGGTGCGGAACTGCCCGAGCAGGAGCTCGTGATCGACGTCGGCGGAGCCGAGCTCCTCGAGGCACGTGGCCGCGAGCCAGGCGCGGTCGACCCGCTGCGCCCGCGTGTGGAGCTCGAACAGGCGTCGGTACGTCTGCACGCGCGTGGGCGCGTGCTCCGCGGCGCGCTCGAGCTCGCGGACCGCGGCCGCGCGATCGCCCTTGGCCACCCAGAGCTCGGCGAGCGCGGCCCGGGACTCGACGTCGTCCGGCCGCACCTCGACCGCGCCCAGGAACGCGTCGATCGCCCCCGGCCCGTCGAGGAGCTTGTCGCGCTTGAGCACCGCGAGCTTGCGGCACACGTCCCACACGCGGTCGCGCATCTGGCGCGCCGCGAGCGGCTCGACGAGGCCCGCGTACGTGCGCGCGAGCTCGGCCCACTCCTCGCGGCGCTGGCGCACGCTGGCGAGGGCGGAGAGGGCCTTCTCGTGGGCGGGGTGATCGGCGAGGCACATCTCGAGGAACGCGAGGCCGCGCGGCTCGTCGCGGAGGCGACCGAGCATGATGTCGCCCTGGGCGAAGCGGTACGCACCCGAGAGCACGGGGTCGTCGGAGAGATCGACGAGCTTGTCGAGCACCTCGACCACGTCGGCCCAGCGGTTGGCCTTGGCGTAGAGCGCGCGCAGCCGCTCGAGGGTCGTCACGTGTTTGGGCCGCAGTTTGCGCGCGTCCTCGAGGGCGAGGATCGCGCCGTCGAGATCGCCCCGCTTGTGCTCGAGGATCTCGGAGATCGAGAGCAGCTCCTTGGCCTTGGTCTCGGCGTCCTCGGCGACGTCGACCATCTTGCGGCGCAGGCCGACGACGCGATCCCACGAACCCGCGGAGATGGCGAGCGACACCAGCGCGACGAGCGAGCGCGAGTGGGTCGGCAGCTCGCCGAGCGCCTTCTCGAAGTTGAGCTCGGCCTCCTTGCCTTTGCTCTGCGCGAGCTTCACCTCGCCGATGGAGGCGTAGATCGACGCGCGCGCGCTCTTCTCCTCCGGGGCGAGGAGGAAGAGCGCCTTCTTGAACGCCTCGAGGGCAGCGTCCCAGTCCTTGCGCTCCATCGCGTCCTGCGCGGCGTCGAGCATCGGCTCCACCGCCGGCAGCGGCGGGAGCGACTGCGACGTGCGCGTCACCGGCGGCGGCACCGTCCGCAGGCTGCGCGGCGGCGGCGGGATGGTGGGCTCGGGGGGGAGCAGCGAAGGGGCGGACGCCGGCGTGGGCGGCTCGTCGCTCATCACCGGCAGCGTACAGGGTGTCGGCGGTCGCTTGGGAGGCCATCGCTGCCGTCCGTGAGCGGCGGTCCGAGCGCGCCGCGCCGAGCGGCGGCCTGGTGCCCAGGCGATCCATCTCGGTGATCCACCTACCGTGTCGTACGTGTGGCACATCCGGCGACCATGCCGACAAGCGCTCTGGATCACTCGCGAATCGGGTACGCTTCGAGGACACGAACCTGGCCCCGATCGTGCGTTATGGGGCCGCTGGAGGCGGACGAATGCAGGCTTGGCGGCGAGCCTTGTGGACGGTGATGGGGAGCGCAGCGCTCGCGCTCGCGCCCGCGTGCGGATCGGCCGACGACGCGCCCGCGTCCGAAGGCCCCGCGGCGCCTCCGCTCGCCGAGAGCCCGACGACCCCTCCCGGCGCCAAGCCCGCCGAGGACCCGGTCAAGAAGGAGCTGCCCTGGGAGGTCGTCAGCGAGCAAGGCGAGACGTACCTGTCGAACGTCTTCTACGCCGAGGCGACCGAGAACGAGCAGATCATGCCGACCGCGATCGACGGTCGCTACCAGATCGACCGGATGATCTACCCGACCCTCGGGAACCCGAACCTCTACGTGAAGGGGGACCCGAAGGACACGTTCATGGTCGTCCTCCGGCTCGAGGACGCGGCCGTCGCCCACCTCAAGCCCGAGAGCCACGCCGTCCCCGGCAGCGCGCTCGAGCAGATCGACTTCACCGAGAGCCTCGTCGACACCTTCGCGTTCTTGCTCGTGCCGCGCACCGCCCGCAACGGCGCGACCGAGGCGACGGCGCCGGTGCCGAGCGGCCAGGGCACCGAGGTCATCCGCATCAAGCCGACCCGCGTGCTCTCGCGCCCCAACGACCAGGACATGCCCGCCGCGCTGCAGGCCCGGCGCACCTACCGCTTCGTGTTCGACCAGGCGGCGATGAAGGACGTCCCCGCCGGCCTGTACGACGTGCGCTACGAGCTGCGGAAGGACAACAAGCTCTTCTCGATCGAAGGCGCCCCCCAACCTTCGCCGACGTACGAGTACCAGTGGAACGCGCTCCGCGTGTTCGACAAGCCGACCGACGAGTACACCGTCGTGAACGTCACCGACACCCAGGTCTCGGTCGGCGACTTCTACAACAACAAGACCCGCGACAAGCTCGAGGAGCTCGTCTACTACCTCAACACGTCGCGCGACGCGAACGTGCGGAACGCCGCGTTCATCACCTTCAACGGCGACCTCCACAACGGCGGATCGCCCGGGAGCCTGCGCCAGCGCACCGTCGCCAACACGTACAACGACGAGGCGAAGGCGATCCTCGAGCAGCTCAAGTACCTCCCGTTCCCCATCTTCCTGGTGGCGGGCAACCACGACGGCTACGTGTCGACGGGCCAGGTCCCGGGCGCGGTGCAGACCATCGACAACGGGCTCGGCGACGACCTCGAGGCCGCGATCATGGACGCGAACCCGAAGGCCTGGCCCGGCTACAAGTGGCTCGACTTCAAGGCGTACCTCGACAAGACGAACAAGCCCGGCCTCATCGGCGGCATCCACCACGACATCTACCAGGGCTCGTTCGTGCGGCGCCGCGCGTCGACGTTCCGCGACGGCTGGATCGAGGTCCCGCGCAAGGATCGCAACATGATCCTCTACGACGGCTTCTACCAGTGGCAGCGCACGTACGGGCCCCTCACGTCGTCGTGGAAGTTCGGCAAGAACCGCTACGTCGCGCTGAACAGCTTCGAGCTCCGCCAGCACCGCCGCTCGGGCTGGGGCATGTACACCGTGAACTACGGCGGCGGCATGTCCGAGGTCCAGATCGCCTGGCTCGACCGCGAGCTCGACCGCAGCAAGGCCCTCGGCGAGGACGTCGTGCTCCTCGCCCACCACGACCCGCGCGGCGGCCACAAGGCCACCGACTGGGGCTACTACTTCGAGCAGCTCGAGTACAAAGGCGTGCAGCAGAGCGCGGTGAACTACCTCCTCGGCAAGGTGTTCAACCCCATCGTGTGCAAGCTCCCCTCGTGGGCGACGTCGCAGTCCGAGGGCCAGTCGGAGTCGTGCCTCCACGACGGCCTCCAGGAGTGGATGCGCCCCGACCCCGAGCTCGACTGCCGCACCGAGGAGCGCCTCCCGAACGGCAAGTGCGACCCCGCCATCTTCGACGGCACCAAGGGCGCGGCCAAGGGCCACTACTTCAGCGCGATCGAGCTGGTGCGCCGCATCAACGCCTCGCGCGAGGCCCGCACCTTCCTCCTCGGGCACACCCACTTCAACTCCATGGAGACCCTCCAGGCCGGCGACGAGGTCGTCCCGCGCGCGATGCCGAACGGCAACCCCACCATGTTCGCCTCGCTCGAGGTGCAGAACCCGGTGCGCGGCTACTCGGCCCAGGGCTCCGGCGGCGACTACGACCCCGCCATGGTCGGCAAGGACGGCATCATCCAGAAGAACGCCGTCTTCGGCCGCGAGTACAGCCAGGCCGTGACCGAAGAGGCGAGCAAGCTCGGCGGCGGCGCTGGGCGCGAGCTCGCCATCCTCCGCCTCACCTGCGCGTCCGACCTCACCGGGCAGACGTACCAGGGCAAGGCGATGATGGGCTTCAGCGTCCTCAAGGTGAAGAAGGTCGACGACCAGCGCAAGCTCGCCACGCCGCAGATCAACTCGGTCGTCTACTACATCAACGAGGGCGGCCAGCGCTTCGACGACGTGAAGGAGGTGCCGATCCCCCGCACCACCCGCCTCGGGCCGCGCGACGCCGAGAACCCGCTCCGCCCGCTCTTCTCGGGCGGGCTCTGATCCCCTCCCCGCGCGGTCACCGGCGCCGGAGCGACGGCGCGCGCGCGAACGCCGCGAGCGCGACGCCGACGAGCCCGAGCAGCCGCAGCAGCCGGTCGCCGAGGCCCTCGCCCCGGTAGGCGTAGTCCGACGTGCGCGGCTCGTAGGGCTCGCGATCGAGGAGCGCGAGGAGCGCGGGATCGCCGAAGCGCTCGCCGCCCGGGCCGAGCACCACCGTGCGGCGCGCGCGCAGGGCCGCGAGCACCGACGCCGAGCTCGGCTCCCCCTCCACGAAGACCAACGTCCGGCAGAGGCCGAGCACCGTCGCCAGGTGGTAGTCCGACGACCCGATGGCCGCCGGCGGAGGGCTCGTTTCGTTGTAGAATGCAACCATATCGGACCAGCGCCACCCGGGCCCACCCGAGCCGAAGGCCACCGGGTGCATCACCTCGACGCCGTCGAGGTCGCCCCGCACGGCGTCGAAGGCGCGGTGGTAGCGCGCCACCGGGTGGGCCGCGACCGCGACCCCGCCCTGGGCGTGGACGTCGGCCACGACCTCGGGGAGCGACTGCAGCGGCGACACGGTCCGCTCGAGGCCGAGGGCGACGAGGTGGAAGCTGCCGGTCGTCACCTCCTCACCCACGATCACGGCGGGGCCGCCCACGATCTCCGAGAAGCCGCGGGCGATGCGCCCGGCGAGCACCCCGTTGTGCTCCGTGACCGCGACCACGTCGAGGCCCCGGCGCTCGGCCTGCCGCACGAGCGAGATCGGCGAGAGCGTCCCGTCGCTGTAGCTCGTGTGCGCGTGGA
>JAEUKG010000615.1 GCA_016794325.1 Myxococcales bacterium
GAGACCAAGAGGCCGCGGAGCGCCGCGCTCGACGCGCTCGCGCAGGCCGTCGCGCTGCGGCCCTATCCGCACCAGCAGGCCGCGCTCGACGCGCTCGCCCTCGAGCGCGCGCACGGCCACACGAAGAACCTCGTGGTCGCGGCGACGGGGACGGGCAAGACGATCGTGGCGGCGCTCGACTACGCGCGGCTGCGCAAGGAGCTCGGCGGCGATCCCACGCTGCTCTTCGTCGCTCACCGCGAGGAGATCCTCGAGCAGTCGCTCGCGCGCTACCGCGCGGCCGTCCGCGACGGGCACTTCGGGCAGCTCCTCGTGGGGCGGCACAAGCCCGCCGGCGAAGCGCGGCACGTGTTCGCCAGCATCCAGTCGCTGCAGGGCCGCCTCGAGGAGCTCGATCCCGCGGCCTACGACGTCGTGGTCGTCGACGAGTTCCACCACGCCGCCGCCGACTCGTACGACGCGCTATTGCGCCGGCTGACGCCGAAGATCCTCGTGGGCCTCACGGCGACCCCCGAGCGCGCCGACGGTCGCTCGGTGCTCGGCTGGTTCGACGGGCGCATCGCCGCCGAGCTGCGCCTGTGGGACGCGCTCGATCTCGGCCTCGTGTGCCCGTTCCAGTACTTCGGCGTCCACGACGGGACCGACCTGTCCACCGTGGACTTTCGCAGCGGCCGGTACGACGTCGCGACGCTCGAGAAGGTCTACACCGCCGATCACGTGCGCGCGAACGCCGTGCTGCGCGCCATCCACGAGAAGATCGCCCACCCGACGCGGATGCGCGCGCTCGGCTTCTGCGTCTCGGTCGCGCACGCCGAGTTCATGGCGAGCTTCTTCGAGAAGAAGGGCCTGCGCGCGCTCGCGGTGCACGCCGAGACGTCGGACGCCGACCGCCAGAGCGCGCTCGAGCGGCTGCGCACCGGCGAGATCAACGTGCTCTTCGCGAAGGACCTCTTCAACGAGGGCCTCGACGTGCCGGCGGTCGACACCGTCCTCTTCCTGCGCCCGACCGAGAGCGCGACGGTCTTCCTCCAGCAGCTCGGGCGCGGCCTGCGGCTCGAGGAGGGCAAGGACTGCCTGACGGTGCTCGACTTCATCGGCAACGCGCACGCGCGGTTCCGGTTCGTCGACCGCTTCCAGGCGCTCTCGCGCGGCACCCGCGCCGGCGTCCGGCGCGCCATCGAGGAGGGCTTCCCCCACCTGCCCGCGGGCTGCGACATCCAGCTCGATCGCGAGGCCCAGCGCGTCGTGCTCGCGAACGTGCGCGCGTCGCTCTCGAACCAGTGGCCCGAGATGGCCGACGATTTGCGCGAGCTCGGCGACGTCCGGCTGCCGAGGTTCCTCGAGGAGGCCGGCCTCGAGCTCGAGCAGCTCTACGCCGGCAAGGACCGCTCGTTCACCGCGCTCCGGCACCGGGCCGGGCTCCGCGAGGCGGCGCCCGACGGCGCGATCGCGAGGGCGATCGCGCGGCTCCTGTACGTCGACGACGACGCGCGGCTCGAGCGCTGGCGCGCGTGGCTCGCGGCGGACGCGCCGCCTGCTCCGGACGCGCGCGATCCGTTCCAGCTGATGCTCTTCGCGGCGCTCGGGTTCGTGCGGCGGCCGGTGTCGGAGCTCGGGGCGGCGCTGGCGGAGGTGTGGGCCGCGCGCGACGTGCGGGACGAGGTGGCGGACGTGCTCGCGCTCCTCGCGGATCGCCAGCGCCGCCCGACGTTCGCGACGCCGGGCCTGCCGTTCCGCGTGCACGCGACCTACAGCCGCGACGAGATCAGCGCAGGGCTCCTGCAGGTGCGCAACGACAAGCTCCTGCGGACGCAGAGCGGCGTCCTTTGCTGCGAGGACGCGCGCGCCGACGTGCTCTACGTCGAGCTCGACAAGGATCCGCGCCACTACACGCCCACCACCCTCTACGACGACCGCCTGCTCGCGCCCGCCCTCTTCCAGTGGGAGTCGCAGTCGAGGACGCGCGCCGACTCCGAGACGGGCCGGCGGTACCAGGGGCACGCCGCGATGGACTGGCGCGTCCTCCTCTTCGTCCGCCAGCGCGCCGAGGACGATCGCGGCTTCACGAGCCCGTACCTCTTCCTCGGGCCCGTCACCTACGTCTCGCACGAGTCCGAGAAGCCGATGCGGATCCTCTGGAAGCTGCACCACGCCGCGCCGCCCGACTTCTTCGCCGACGTGAAGATCGCCGCGGGCTGACGCGCGCCGCTGGAGCCTCGTGCGCACGCCTGCATCGACGAAGGGTTGGTCCGCCACGCCCGCCGAGCTCGTGAGATCAATGTCAGAGGTT
>JAEUKG010000616.1 GCA_016794325.1 Myxococcales bacterium
CCCACAGCAACCCGTGTGCCCAAGCTCCCCCCACCCGGGCACCGCCTCCCCCCGCAGAAAAACGGTCGGATCCTGACAAATCTGGCCGGAGGGGGGGTGGCCCGGGACGGTTTTGGGGTGGCCTGGGCCAGGGGGCGGGCCCGAGCTGCGGTCGTTGCGCGCGACGCGCGTGGGCCGGTGGTGCGTCGCCGGCGCGTCAGCGGGGGACGCTGGTGAGCCGTGCGAGCGCCGCCTCAGCGGTCGCCGGGCGCAATCCAAGCTCTTCGGCGTACCTGGCCAGCGCGGCACGGTCGGCGGCGAGGAGCGCGCGGGCCGCGAGGTCGCGCGCCCGCCGCGCGACGCCCTCGCGGCACCCGGCGGACAGGCTCGACCCGTAGCCGAGCGCGCGGTGCGCGCGGAGCACCGCCAGCGTGTCGAGCGACGCCGGGGCGTAGTCCGTCACCTGATCGAGCAAGAACGCGGCGACCGCGCGCGGTACCGGCGTGCGATCAGGGACGTCGCTCGCGGGGAACTCGTAGACGGTGCGCTGCTTCGTGGGGGAGAACGCGGGCGCGTGGTCGAACGAGTCGTCGCACTCGAGGAAGATCTGCGTCGTCGGGATGAGGACGCGAACTCCGGGGGCGATGTCCCACGCGGCGATGGTGTGGTTCCACGTCGGCCAGAAGAGCCCGACACCGCGGGTGCCGGTCCGGCGGACGAGGCCCGCGAACAGCGCGGAGATCTCGTCGCACTCGGCGGTCGCGGAGGCGCCGCCAGCGACCGGCGGAGGCGTTCGCGACCACGACGCCCAGACGTTCTTGGCAGTCGCGTCCTGGTTCGTGATCGCCCAGCGAACCCTCCAGGGGCCCCCGTCCCGCGTCATCTCGAAGAGGGTGCGCACCCGGGTGTAGTCGCGCAGTCGCTCCTCGGTGACAGGGAGCCGGTGAGCCGCGAGGAACGCCTCGCCGTCGGGGCGCCGCGCCGCGCTCGCGCAGCTCTCGACGCGGTCACGCAGCGCCTCCCCCAGGTCCTTCATGGGGACATGTTCGGGCAAGGTCGCGAGGTCGGTGCGTGAGCAAGACGCCGCGGCGCGCCCTTCCGCGACGGCGATCGCCACCGTGATCGCCGCAGCGATCGCCATGAAAGTCGGTCTCATGGCGGTTCGTCGCGCGCGCGCGCGTGTGTGTGACGGAAAAAGCGCGCTCGCGGTCAGACGCCGTCGAGGAGGTCGACCGACCCCTCGGGGCGCTCGACCCGCGCGGCGCCGATCCGCTCGAGGTGCGCGACGACGGCGAGGACGCTCGCCTCGTCCCACGCGTCGCCGACGATCTGGAGGCCGATGGGCAGGCCCGAGACGTCGCGACCGACGGGCGCGCTCGCGGCCGGCAAGCCGGTGAGGTTCGCGAGGAACGTGAAGCGGCAGAGGTCGTCGATCACCTTGGCGTCGAGGAATCCCGTCGCCATGTCGTCATCCGACACCGGCGCGGCCACGCCGCGCACGGTGGGGAGCGCGAGGACGTCGACCTCCCCGAACAGCGCGCGGGCCTCGTGGCGCAGGCCCACCCGCAACCGCGTCGTCTCGAGGTATTCGACGGCCCCGATCGCGTCGAGCGACGCGAACGAGACCTGGAGGTCCTCCGTCATCTCGTCGCGGTTTTCCTCCCAATACGCGCGCAAGCCCGCGCGCGCCTCGACGCTGATGGTCACGTAGCCGATCGCGGCGGCGTATTGGAGGAGCTCGCTCCTGAGGGGGACGAGCTTCGCGCCTTCGGCCTCGAGCGCGCGCAGCGCCTCGCGGCCCGCGCGGGAGACGGGATCCGTGGCGTCAGCCCACTCGGTGTCGACGACGCCGATGCGCACCCCGCGGACCCCGCGCCCGAGGGCGCGGTAGAAGCTGCCCGGGGTGCGCTCCGGCGCCCACGCGGTCTCGGGATCCGCGGGGTCGTGCCCGGACGCCATCTCGAGGACGCGCGCGAGGTCGAGCGTCGAGGACGCGAGGGGCCCCACGTGCGCGACCGTGCCTCCGAAGAAGTCGCCGGCGCGGCTCAGGCGCCCCCACGTGGGCTTGATGCCGAAGATCCCCGTCAGCGACGCGGGGATGCGGATCGACCCTCCTCCGTCGCCACCGAGCGCGAAGGGCACGAGGCCGGTCGCGACCGCGACCGCGGAACCCGTCGACGATCCGCCGGCCAAGCGATCGACCGCGTGCGGGTTCCGCGGCATCAGGCGCTTGGGGTTCACGCCCGTCGGCGTCATCCCGAACTCGGTCATCGACGTCAGGCCGACCACGACGCCGCCCCGGGCGTGGATGCGGTCGACGATGGTGGCGTCCTTCTCGCAAGGGGTGGTCGGCAAGAAGGCGGCGCCGGCGCGCAGCGGCAGCCCGCACACGGCGGTCTCTTCTTTCACCGCGTAGGGGAGGCCGTCGAGGTCGGTCGCGGGAGCGCCTCGCTGCCAGCGCGCGGTGGCCGCCGCCGCTTCGCGCAGCGCGCCCTCGTCGGCGTAGTCGCAGAACGGGCCGAGCGACGGGCGCCGCGCCTCGAAGGCCCGCGCCGCCGCGAGCACGCGCGTCACGAGCTCCGTCGGGGTGATGGCCTTGCGACGGTAGGCGTCGACGACGCGCTCGGCGGTGAGCGACCAGGGAGCGGCCGGCGCGGAGAGTCGCTCGTCCTCCCACGCGCGGGGATCGGCTGCCGCGAGGGGACGGTTGTCGAGCGGGACCGGCCCGCGGAGGCGGTTGGGCAGCGCCCCGAGCTCGTCGATCCGCAGCTCGGACCGGAGCATCTTGAAGAGCGCCATCTGACCCACGCGTGTCTTGGACACGCGGGCGACGGTCTTGAGCGCGCTACCGCGAATGCGAGGAGTGGTCGGCACAGCGCGATCAAAGAGCGTTTCGCCGCCCCCCGCAAGGACCTACTTCCGCCCGCCGAACTCGGGCAAGAACCCGGTCGCGGCGGGCGCGGTCGGCGCCGCGGTCGGCGCGGCGGTCGGCGCCGCGGTCGCCGTCGCCTTCGGCGCGGCGCCCGTGGCCGCGACCGTCGGCGGCGGGGCGCCGATCTTCGGGAGCCGCCCGCCGGGAGTCGACGCGCTCGCGGTCGGGCTGGCGCCGGCCGCGGTGACGGTCGCGCTGGGGCTCGCGCCGGTCCCCGGCGGCGTGGCGGTCGTCGCCTCCGCGGTCGCGGGGGGCTTCGCGCTGGGCTCGGGCGGGGCTGTCGCGCCCGCGCTCGGCGCGGTGCCGGTCGCTTCGCCGCGCGACGAGGCCTTCGCGACCACGCGTGGCCCGACGAACGCCGCCACCCCGACCACGCCCACGAGCCCGAGCGCGACGCCGACGATGACCGCGACGCGGCTGCGCTTCGGCAGGACCGTGGTGCCGAGCTCCACCTCCCGCGCGGCGGCGCTCGACGAGTGCGTGGTGAGCGAAGGATCGCTCGGCCGCTCGTCGCGGAGCTCCACCGGGAGCGGAGTGAGCCCGCTCGGCGCGGTCTTGGTGCGCCCGCCGCGGGCCTCGGGGAGGTTCCTCCGCGAGTCGGCCTCGGCGAGCATGCGGCCGATGCGCGCGACCGAGCGGCGCGCGGTCGCGTGCGCGAACGGCTCGAGCGCGAGCGCGAGCTCGCTCACCGAGGCGAAGCGCGCGTCCGGGTCCTTGGCGAGGCACTTGGCGATGACGTCGCCGAGCCCGCGCGGCACGTCGGCCCGCAGCGCGTCGAGCTTCCGCGGCTCGCCCATCAGGATCTGCACGCAGAGCTCGGGCGTCGTCGCGGCGTCGAACACGTTGATGCCGGTGAGGAGCTTGAACAACACCGCGCCCATCGACCACACGTCGGATCGCGCGTCGACGTGCTTCGCGTTGCGGAGCTGCTCCGGGGACATGTAGTGCGGCGAGCCCATGAGCATCGAGGTCTGCGTGAGCGCCTCGGTGAGCTCGGTGTCGTCCGGGCCTCGGAGGACCTTCGAGATGCCGAAGTCGAGCACCTTGACCATGGGCTCGCCGTCGGGCCCGCGCGTCACGAAGAGGTTCGCGGGCTTGAGATCGCGATGCACGATGCCGAGGCCGTGGGCCTCGGCGAGCGCCTGACAGGCCTGCAGGACGTAGTCGATCGACTCCTCCAGCGGGAGGGCGCCGCGGTCCTTCACCATCCGCGAGAGGTCGGTCCCCTCGAGGTACTCCATCACCATGTAGGGCGCACCGGTGTCGAGCTGCCCGACGTCGATGACGCGCGCCACGTGCTCGCTCTTCAGCTTCGCCGCCGCGCGCGCCTCGCGCGCGAACCGCGCGACGAGCTCCGCGTTCTCGAGCGCCGAGGGCCGCAGCATCTTCACGGCGATCGGCTGATCCAAGAGCACGTGGTGGCCGATGAGGATGACGCCCATCCCGCCCGAGTTGACCACCTGATCGACGCGGTACTTGTTCGCGATGACCGATCCCAGCGGCACCGGCGGAGCGACGGACGAAGCGTGCGAGGCCTTCCCCCCGCCGGACTCCGAGCCGTGAGACGCCATGCGTACATAGTAACGGTCTTTCGACCGAAGGGACGAGCAGAACGCACGCCACGCTCCCGGAGGGGAACCGCTCGGTGTTGTGCGGTGTGATGGGGTACGACACC
>JAEUKG010001011.1 GCA_016794325.1 Myxococcales bacterium
AGGCGTCCTGGCTCCCGAGGAAGCTCTGGATGCTCTGGGGCCCGAGGACGCCGACCGCGTACCACGCGCACACGACGGGCCTGCGCGAGACGCCCTGCTCGTCGGCCGCCGCGACCATCGCGCGCGCGACGTTGCGGAACATCGCCCCCTGGCCGCGGCCGCGCATGTGCTTCGTCACGGTGGCGAACCAGAGCTTCTTCGAGGCGTCCCAGCCGATCGGATCGTCGACGCGCCGATCGCGCTTGGTGTCGTTCTGCCCGCCCTTGGTCATGAGGTACCAGGCGTTGGCGACGATGCCGACGTTGGTGTGCGGCTCCACGCGCTGGCCGGCGTCGTTCGCCGCCCAGTAGATGAACTTCTCGTAGTGGTCCGGGCACGGCAGCGCCGGAGGGTTGTCGATCGCGCGGCCGGTCCGCTGGTCGTACGACTGGTAACACTGGGTCTGCCCCGGGTGGTCCGCGCGCCGGATGATCCGGCCGCCGATCCCCGTCTCGTGGCCGATGGTGAAGACCTCGGAGCCCGGCTCCGCCCAGTGCATCGTGTGGTACGCGAGCACGTCGGAGACGGCCTCGTTGAGCGTGCCGCCCTCGGCGCCGCGCCAGCGCGCGGAGTTGTCGCTGACCCCGTGCATGAACTCGTGCGCGACCACCGAGAGCGAGCCGGCGTACGAGTCGAAGTAGCCGGGGAGCCCGTCGGGGAAGAAGAGGCGGTTGCCGTGGTAGAAGGCGCCCCAGCCGCGCGCGTCCTCCTCGACGATGCGCCCCTCTGCGTCATGCCCCAAGACGATCTTGTTGGAGTGGACGAAGATCGAGAACGCCGTACCGCGCCCGTCGAGGCCGCCCCACGGGCGCTCTCTGCCTCCGGACGCCTCCGCCCAGGAGAGCGTGCGGAAGAACTCGTCGACCTTGCGCGTGTGGTAATACGCGTCGACGGCGACGCCGGCGCCGATGCCGGTCGCGGCCGGATCCCAGCTCGCGGGGTCGCGGGACGTGAGCGTGGTGCCTCGGTACGACGAGAGCCACTGGGCGACCTCCGGATCCACCGACGACGCGGTGATCACGGTGCGCGAGCCGTCGGTGGCGGGCTCCCGCATCGTGTACGTCCCCGCCTCGTCCTTGGAGACCGCGAAGGTGCGGCGCGCGCCGCGGACGCCGACGCCGCTGCCCTCGGCGGCGCTCGCGGCGTGCGCGAGCTCCTCGGTCGCGACGAGCGCGCCGGTGGCCGCGTCGACGTCGACCACGAGCTCGCGGACCGAGCGGCCGCGCTCGATCGCGACCGGCATCTCCCACGCGAGCACCGGGCGATCGCGGCGATCGACCGCGTAGACGACGAGCGCGGGCGGGGCCGTCGCCGTCACCTTGGCGCCGGGGAACGCGCGCCCCGCGGCCGCGGTCGCCGCCGCGGAGTCGAGCTTCGCGGCGGTGGACACCCCCGCGAGGGCCGAGTCGCTCACGACGGAGCTCTCGACGTACCGCGCGCGCCCCTGATCGTCGAGCTGCACCGCGAGGCCGCCGCCGAGCACGGGCACGCCGCCGTGCCGCTGCTCCACGACGACGCGGAACTCGCCGTCCTCGCGGGGAGCGAGCGCGCGCTTGGCGTCGGCGAGCCCGAACAGGGCCTGGTGCTTGGCCACGAAGTCGATCACCCCCTGCGCGCGATCGCCGGTCGCGATCGGCCGCGTCGGCGACCGCGGCATCATGAACTCCGGCGTCGCCCCCTCGCCCTCGAAGATCCACTCGGCGCCGGTGTCCGCCGCGAGCGCGGCTCGGGCGTCGGGCGCGTCGTCCTGGCTGCAAGCGACGGTCGCGCCCGCCCCCAGGGTCACGAGCACCGAGATCCAAGCCAGCGAGCGGTACACCTTCCTCATGCAAACCTCCGAAGGACGAGACACACCCTCGCGCCTCCCCGTCTCACTCCGTCCCCCTCCCCTCTCTCCTCTTCCCCTTCCCCCCAGAGGTCGAGGGAGCCGGCTCCGGGTCGGCGCGAAGCGGCGCCGCGCGCCCAGGAGCCCCCCACCCTCTACCCTCCACCCGAACCCGCTCACGAACCCGAACCGTCCCATGCGGGTCCAGGAGCGCGTCGCCGTCGAGGCCGTCCTCGTGCTCGTGCTCGTGCTCGTCCGCGCGATTCCAAGCGCGGCGCGGGTCCGGGCTCGGGAGCGCGGCGAAGCGGCGGAGCGCGAAGTCGTGTCCTCCCAAGACGCAGCACACGTGGTCGACGCGCGCCGCCCCTGCCTGCGCGCGCGGGCACCGAGCGCGCAACCTGAACTTTGCGCACAACTCAGCGCGCCGGCGGCCGAGGGGGCCAGCATGACCATCCTCGTCCTCGACGCCGATCCGCTCGTGCGCGCGAGCGTCGCGCGAGCGCTACGCCCCATCGCCGAGGTCGTGACCGCCGCGACCGCAGCCGAGCTCGCGACCTGGCTGCGTCGCGGCGGCAAGCCCAGCGCGGCGCTGCTCGAGCCAGGCCGCTGCGGGGACGGAGTCGAGCTCGCGCGCAGGCTCCGGGCACGCCACCCGGACATCCCCGTGGCCCTCCTCGGCGCGGTGACGGCCGAGCCCATCGAGGGCGTCGACGTGATCCCGAAGGGCGAGCCGGCGACCTGGGAGGCGATCTTCGCGTTCGCCCGGCAGCCGCGCGTGCGCCGCGGCGCCGCGGCGCGACGGGAGGCTCTCGTCGACTCGGAGGCGCTCCGGCTGGCAGCGACCGCGAAGCTCTCGGCGCGCGAGCTGGAGGTGTTTCGCCGGATCGCCCAGGGGGAGCGCGCGCCGGAGATCACCCGCGGGCTCAGCATCGGCACCGCCACGTTCCGGACGTATGCTCACCACATCTACGCCAAGCTCGGAGTCGACGACGCCGAGCACGCCCGGATCAAGGTGTGGGAGGCGGGTAACGTCTCGCGGCGCCCCGTCGTGACATAGGGTGCGGCCCCGTGTTCGCGTGCGCGCATGAGCACGCACGAAGCAGACGATCTGCGACGAGACCTCCGGCGGCACGGCCGGGCGCGCGGGAAGCGCTTCGCCCCCGAGC
>JAEUKG010000685.1 GCA_016794325.1 Myxococcales bacterium
CAAATACACCGACGGCGCCGGCGCCTACCTCTTCTTCGTGAACCAGTGCATGTGCGTGAAGGAGCGCTGCGAGGACGCCTGCGCGACCAACTTCTGCTCGCCGGATCTCAAGGACCCGGACGCCGCCTGCAACAACTGCCTCTCGATGAAGAACGCCGAGTGCGCGCCCCTCGTCGGCTCGCAGTGCACCGCCGACGCCGACTGCGCCGCGTTCGACAAGTGCATGGGCGAGAGCGGCTGCCTGAAGAAGCCCTGACCTATCCCTATTTGCACATCGGGGTCGCGCCGACCGCGGTGAGCACGTCGTCCTGCACCCCGCGCTGGGGGCAGGGCTCGTCCTCGCTCCACGCCCGCCAGGCCGAGGCCTTGCCGAGGGTGGCGGCGTGGCTCTTCCACACGCCGTAGCCGCCCGCCGTGGCGCGGAACGGGGTCGGCTGCTTGCACACGCCCTGGGCGTCGGCCTGGGCCTTCTCCTTCTTGGCGTAGTCGAGCACGATCGTCGCCATCTCGCGCGTCGCCGAGCTCCAGCAACAGGTCTTGGATTTGCCGTATTCGAGCTCGGCGAAGACGTAGTCCTCGAGCTTGCGGTGCTCGGCGTCGACGTCGCGCTTCGACTTGCCGAAGCTCGCCGACATCACGTCGTAGAGCTCGGCGAAGGCCTGCTCGCGGCGCTCGCGCGCGGAGCAGCTCGCCGGCTGCCGCATGAGGTCCTTGCGCGCGGCGTCGACGTTGGCGAGGGTGGCGGCGCGCGCCTCGTCGGGGGTGTTGGGCCCGAGGAGGTCGACGAAGCGCGACGTGCGCGCGGCGATGCGCTCGACCTCGGTCTCCGAGATGTACGACGCGCGGTCCGCGTCCAGGACCGTGCCCATCCACCGCCCGCCCTCGACGACCGCGACGCGGAAGCGGCGGAGGCCCCCGCCGAGCTGGGCGAGCGGCGTCTTCGGATCGTCGTCGGCGAAGCCGGGGCCGCCGGCCGCGGGCGCCGTGAAATACGGCATCGCGACGTAGCCCGCCGCCCAGTCGGGCTGGTGGCGCGGCATCCCGCCGCTCACCGCGTCGAGCCGCAGCGACTCCTTCGAGCGGAAGTCGGCGCGGACGACGACCAGCGTGTGGCCGACGCCGCTCTTCTGCCAGCGCTCCACCAGCACGTCGCCCGCGCGCGTCGACTCGGGGGTCACGTGGTACATGTTCGTGCCGGCGGCGAGGTGCATGCTGCCGAAGCTCGCGTCCATGAGGACGAGGAGGTGGCCGACGCGCTTGTTCAGGAACATCGCGTCGTAGTAAGCGCCGGCGCCGTCGCTCGCGCCGAGGGTGCGGTCGGCGGCGCGGACGCCCGGCGAGCCGTCGTCGTCGCCGACGTGTTTGCCGCGGAGCGCGGCGTCGCTCGGCCAGGCCTGGCCCGGGCTCCACTTGCCCTCGTAGCTCGGGTACGCCGTCTCGTAGGCCGGGAAGCCCGAGACCGGATCGCCGTCCTCGTCGACGACGCCGAAGTGCCCCATGTAGATCGGCTTCCCGCTCCGCGTGCCCGTCGCGTAGTACGGCAGCCCGTACCACGACGCGAACGCGACCCGCAGCCAGATCGCGACGTCGGCGCACTCGAGCACCGGGCCGTCGAAGGTGCGGTCGCCGTACGGCGTCTTCGCCCGCAGCGTCTGGTGGTCGGGGTCGCCGGCGCTGCCGACGATCTCGAACGACGACAGCCAGCGCCCGTACTTCTGCTCCCACGACAGCCCCGAGTCGGCGGGCCAGGCGACGCCGGCCGCGCGCGCCTTCGGCGTATCCGTATCCGCCCAGTTCGCGTCGACGACCCACACCCGGGCCTTGGTGTCTTTGACCTTGGGCCCCGGCACCTTGAGCGGCACGGGCAGCCCGGGATCGGAAGGCATCACGTCGCCGCCGGACGGCGCGCCGTCGGCGTCGACGGCGGGCGGGGACGGATCGCCCGCGCCCTCGGGGGACGCGGAGCCGCACGCGGCGGCGGTGAGCGCGAGGGTGATCGCCAAGAGCGTGCGAGAGACCATGGGCCGGGCCCCTCCGTGCATGGACCCTGCCACCGCGAGCCACCGGAGATCGCTCCGGTTTTCGCGGGCGCACGTGGTGGCAG
>JAEUKG010000697.1 GCA_016794325.1 Myxococcales bacterium
CCGTCGTCACCCGAACGGGGGCCATGCGGGCCGCTCACGGCGAGTTAGCATCATCGGGATGCGACTCGCTCACGTCCTCGCTGCGCTCTCTTTGGCTGCGACCGCGGTCGTCGTCGCCTGCGTCGGAGAGGATCCCTCGGCGTCGCCGGGGGGGAGCGACGCTGGCGCCGATGGCGCTCGCGGCGTCGACGGAGGAGGTGCCGACGGCGCCGCCGACGCTCTCGGCGGTCCGCGCTGCAACCCCTCGGGCGAGTTCCAGGCGCCGCAGGAGCTCGCGATGGGGCTCGTGGGCGACGCCGACGACCTCGGCCCGCGCCTCTCCCCCGACGAGAAGACGCTCTACCTGTCGACCCAGCGCCTCGCCGGGGGCCGCTTCGCGCTGGCGCGGGGCCGGCGCGCCGGTGACCTCGCGTTCGCCGTGGAGGCGACGCCCTTGGTGCGGTCCGCGGTGACGGGCGGGCAGGAGCTCAGCCCGTCGGTGTCGGGCGACGGCAAGCTCGTCGTCTTCTCGGCGGTGGTCAACCCGGACGGCGGCCCGTTCGCCGCCAAGAGCCTCTACTACGCGGAGGAGAGCGACGCGGGAGCGTTCGGGACGCCGATGGCGGTGCTCGGTGGCATCTACTCGAGCGACGACGCCGATCCCTACCTCGTCCCCGATCGCTCGGCGCTGTGGGTCACCTTCACCGACGGCGCCGGCATCCGCTCGGTTCACCGCCTGCGCCGCGGCAACGTGGGCGAGAGCCTGTACACGAGCCCGCAGGAGATCCTCGCCCAAGCCGGCGTCAGCTTCGCGGCGCCCGTGGTCTCGCCGGACGAGCGGACGCTCTTCGCCGCCCGCGCGACGGGCGCCGGCAGCGACTTCGACATCGTGCTCTATTCGCGCAGCGCCTCGGGGGAGCTCTCGGGCGGAGGGCCCATCGTCGCCCTCAACAAGCCCGGCGCCATCGACGTGCCCACCTGGGTGTCGCCCGACGGCTGCGCGCTCTACTTCACGAGCAACCGAATGGGCCCCATGCGCAGCTACGTGAGCTACCGCGCCCGCTGAGCCGGGCTGCTGCGTCGGGCGCCGTGAGCGCCGCAGAGCAGCCGTCGTCGTCCGAACCGGACGCTGTCACGCCGCGGACATGAGCTACCATGTCGAGATGCGACTCGCTGGGTTGGCCCTCGTCGTCCCCACGCTCTCTCTCGCTGCGTTCGCCGCGTGCGTCGGAGAGGACCCCGCCGCGAACCCGCCCGCCTCCGACGCCGGCGCGTCGGGGGAGGGCGGCTCGTCCAGCTCGTCGGGCGGCTCGTCGTCGGGCGACGCTGGCGGCGACGCGCCGAGCGGTCCGCGGTGCGATCCGAGCAAGGGCTTCGGCGTGCCCGCGGAGATCGCGACGGGGAGCGGGCCAGGGGAGGACCTGAGCCCGCGGCTCAGCCCTGACGAGCGGACGATCTTCCTGTCGACGACGCGGAGCAAGCCTCGCTTCACGCTCGTCCGGGCCGACCGCATCGGGCCTCTCGCCTTCAGCGCCCCCGTCGAGGTGCTCGCGCCCCCGAACCTCGGTCGAAACGAGCTGAACCCGACGCTGACCGCCGACGGCGCGTTGCTCGTGTTCTCGGCGTCGACCCGGCCGGACGGCGGCGGGGGTGACCCCTACTCCGGGCGCGTCTTGCACTACGCCACCGCGACCGGCGGGCCGTTCGGGCCCGCGCAGGTCCTCGTCGGGCCCTTCTCCTCCGACGACGCCGATCCCTATCTCCTCCCGGATGGCTCGGCGCTGTTCTTCACCTACACCAACCCCAACGGGCGCAGGGAGATCCAGCGCCTGCGCCGCCAGGACCCGGACGCGGGCGCCAGCCTCTACGGGTCGCCGACCGAGGTGCTGTCGGACTCGGTCCTGAGCTACGCGGCTCCGGTCGTCTCGGCCGACGGGACCACGCTGTTCGTCGCGCGGTCCGACAACTTCAACGACGCGAACAAGCTCGAGATCTACCAGTTCACGATCGCCGGAGGGGTCGTCACCGGAGGTGCGCCCCTCACCGCCATCAACGACGCGATGTCCCTGGATATCCCGACGTGGATATCCCCGGACGGGTGCGCCCTCTACCTCACGAGCAACCGCTCGGGCGCGATGCGCAGCTACGTCGCGTACCGGGCCCGCTGAGCCGGGCCCGCCTCAGAAGCTCACCGCGAGGCTCGCGCGCCAGAACAGGCCGCGCAGGGCGAGCGAGCCGAGGTTCGCGCTCGCGTCGGTGCCGACCGCGTCCTCGGCGTCGCGGTCGGGGTGGAGGTGGAGCGACGCCGCCGTCGTCCACGCGTACCCGATCTCGGGGGCCACCCAGACGCGCGGGCCCTTCTTGTCCCAGGCGCCGTAGGGGGCGACGAGCGCGTTCACGCCGAGGCTGCCCTCGGCGCTGAAGGCCCACGCCGTGTCCTTCAGCGCGGCCGGCGCCGACACGTCCTCGACCCGCGCGAGGTGCATCGCGGCGCCGGGGGCGACGCGCGCGAAGCCGTACAGGAACGGCAGCGCGTGGTAGCGCGCCTCGATCGGCGCCTCGAACCGGTGGGTCGCGAGCGAGGTCTTGAGCCCGCGCGCCCCCGTCGACCGCCCCCCCACGTCCCACCCCACGCCCGCCGCGACCGAAAACGGGCGCGACGCGAAGAGCGTGTAGGTTGCATCCATCGACCAGGACGTGATCACGTCGCTGTCGGCGAACGCGTCGAGCGTCGGGTCGCCGTAGTAGCCGAACTTGAGGCCCGCGCCGATCCGCAAGCGCGGGAGCGCGAGCGGCCCGGCGGGAGCCTTGGCGGCGTCCTCACCGTCCGCGGGCGCGGCGACCGGCCACGGGCGGAGCGGCTCCGCGCTCGCCTCGGCGCCGGCCGCGGGAGCGGGGGGCAGAGGTGCGGGCGCCGGCTGCACGACGACCGGAGGGGGAGGGGGCGCCGGCGCCGGCAGCGGCGGCGCGTCTTGCCCCCGGGCCGCGGGGGCGGCGAGGAGGGCGGCGAGCGACGCGAGTGAGGCGAGCGCGTGGACGACGGGGCGCGGGGGGCGAGGTGCGCGCATCATTGGAGTCCCTCGAGCAAGAGGCCGTAGTACGACCGCGAGGTCGCGGTGTCGGGGGCGGTGGCGTTGAGCACGGTGGCGCCGACGCCGCCGCGGCGATCGACGACCACGAGCGAGCGGCCGCCGGGGCGGGTGACGTCGAACACCGAGTCGATGGTGCGCTCGAGCGGGAGCTGCACCGGGTGGAGCGTCGCGAGGTCGACCTGCGCGAGCGACGGTGTGTTCTTCCCGAAGACCCAGAGGCGCTTGCCGTCGGGCGAGACCCGCACCTGGGCCTGGCCCTGGGTGGTGAGGGGCGGCGCGGTGCGCTTCACCAGATCGAGCACGTAGAAGGCGCTGCCGCTCGTCTGGAGGACCTTCAGGTTGGCTTGGGGCGCGGGCACGTCGAGCACCTCGGTGACGCCGCCGCCGCCGCTGCCGAGGCTCACCACCTCGACGCTGCGGAACGACTGGCCGACCGCGCGCCCGAGCGCCCAGAACGCGACCGCCGCCGAGCCGCTCCCGTAGAGCAGCGCGACGTCGCTGCCCGCGCTCCCCACCGCGCTCGTCACGAGCGAGATGCGCGAGAATCCGCCGGGGATGTCGACCTTGCTCGTCACGCTCGTGGACGGCTCGACGAGGACCGCGCTCGCCTTGCCGGGGACGAGGGCGGCCAGCCGGAGCCCGGCGTCGGTGCGCACGAACGCGAGGTCGGTCGCGGGGCCGCCGACGTCGGTGAGGTTCAGCGTCGGGAGGAAGTCGTTCGGGGACGCCGCGGGCGCCGCGCCGAGGGTGAGGGTGACCACGTTCGAGTCGTTCGCGAGACGGACGCCGATCCGCGCGTCGTCGTTCTTCGCGGGGTCGCCGTCGTCGAACACGACCGCGGCCGGCGAGAGCGCCTTCGTGGTCGCGCCGCTCGTGAGGCGCACGGTGATCTCGGGGCGCTCGGGGGTGTCGTGGATTCGATCGAGATCGAGGAGCACCACGTCTTGATCGGTCTCCACCACCAACAGGCGCCGCTTGCCGCCCGGGAGCTGGAGCTCGGGGCTGAACGACACGCGCTGCGGCCGCCCGCCGAAGCTCCGGAGCGTCCGCGGGACGATCGCCTTCGCGTCGTCGGCCTGCAGGTCGATCACGATGATCTCGTTCGGGTTTTCGACGAAGGCGCCGAGCGCGGTCGACCCCGGCGCGGCGTACACCGCGACGTAGCGCCCGAGCGGATCGATCGCCATCCCGGTGTGCGGCGACTCGAGCGGGAGCTTCCGCGCGCGCGTGCCCTCGAGGATGGTGAGGCTCGCGCGCTCGTCGTCGTTCTTCCGCCGCGGGACGTCGCCGGTCGAGAGCACCACCAGGCGCTTCTGATCCGCGGAGGCCGCGGCGGCGATGATCCCCTTGCCGACCTGCACGCTGGTGCGCTCGAGCTCCTGCCCGTCCTTGGGCTCGAGCACGAGCACGCGCCGGCCTCCGGGGTCGACGAGGGAGACGTTGGACTCGAGGGCGATGGGGGTGGGGTTGCCGATGGAGGCGTCCCAGACTTCGGCGCGCTCCCCGCACGCCGCGGCGGCGGCGGCGAGGGCGACGACCACGGCGGATCTCGTGCGGATGCTCATGGCTTGCTCCCGTCGACGACGCGGGCCGCGAGCTCGAACCCGGTGAGGGTCCGCGCGAGCCCGGTGTCGAGATCGATGAACGTGATGCGCCCCTCGGCGTGCTCCTGGGCGATGAAGGCGCGCTTCGCGCCCTGGACGACGCCGACCGCGATCGGCGGGCTCGCGAGGACGTAGCGCTCGACCATCAGCTCGGGCATGCGCCCGAGGTACGCGCCGTAGACCTTGGTCGCGTCGGCTCGCTCGGCGACGACGGCGCGGTCGCTCGTCATCGCGACCGCCGACGGCGGCGCCTGGGTGGCGACGATCTTCGCCGGGAGCGGCTCGGTGCCGATCGGCACCAAGCTGAACGCGCCCGGCGAGCCGCTCGGCCCCGCCGTCTTGTCGTGGAGGACGACCGAGTGCTTGGCGTCGGGGGCGACGAAGGCCGCGAGCACCGGCGAGTACAGCTTGACGGTGCGGACCTCCGGCGGCGGCCCGAGGCGGAGCACGGTGAGCCGCTCGACCGCGCTCGCGTTGGTGTAGAGGAGGCCGCTCGCGCCGCCGGGCGCGAGGGCGACGGAGCCGATGGTCTCGCCGGTCACGTCGACCGTGGTGAAGGTGCCGGGGTTCTGGAAGATCTCCGGGACCGGCAGGATCGCCACCTGGGCTTTGTCGCGCACGACCGCGACCGCGCGGGTGCCGGTGTCGGTGAGGTCGAGGTCGGTGACCGCGCCCGAGAGAGTGACCTTCGCGCGCGCCCCGGTGTCGAGCGAGAGCACGGTGATCTCGGCGGAGCCGTCGCGCCGCACGAGGGCGAGCTGCCCGTTCGGCGTGACCGACACGTCGCGCGTGCCCGGATCCTCGAGGGGGTTGTCGGAGATCGGCACGTTCTTCGTCACCCGCGGCGGTGACGTCGAGAGGTCGACGATGGCGACGCCGTCTTGGGTCACGGCGTAGGCGCGCGGGGCACCGGCGGCGAACCCCACGGCGACGGGGCGGTAGCCGACGGCGAGCACGGTGACCGCGCCGCTCGTGAGGTCCATCACCGTGAGATCCTGGAAGCCCTCGGTGCGGGGCGCGTTCTTCACCTTGCGCGCGTCGGCCCAGGCGATGGCGTAGCGTCCGTCGGCCGAAAACGCCCACGCGTTCGCGCCGCGCGCGACCTTGAACGATCGCGCCGTGGTGCCGCTCGGCGCCGCCTTGAGGAGGGTCGCGTCCTCGGACAGGACGTTGATGACGATCGCGGTGTCGTCGGCCTGCCCCGGCACCGCGGCCAGGTAGGTGGGGCCGTTGCCGGCGTCGACCGTGCGGACCTCGAGGCTCGCGGCGTTGACGTAGGCGACGCGACCGCTCTTCGGGTTCGCGATCCAGACGAACTTCCCGGTCGCGACCGGAGCCTCGTAGTCCGACTCCACCTCTTGCTCGGGGGCGGGGGCGCCGGCGCCGCCGGAGCTCGACGCGCCGCCGCTCGCCTCGGGGGCCCGAGGGGACGCGTCACCCGCCGCGCTGACGGCGGCGTCGGAGCACGCACCGACTGCGGCGAGCGCAAGAATCGCGAGGGCCGCCAGGGCAGGCCTCATGGAATCCTCCGTGGGTTTCTTGGGTTCGGTCGCTTCGAGAGCAACTCGCGTACCCGGCCGAAAACCACGGTCTTTTCGCCCTCGTGGCGCCGACCCCCTGGCGCGGCTGTCGCGCGCAGCGCGCCGTGGCGCAGCCTCTCAGCGCACGATCTGGAGCGGCTGGCAGCTCACCGGGAGGGTGAGCTCCACCTCCTCGAGCGAGACCATGCGCTGGTGCACCTCGGACGGAGGCGTGCAGCTCGTCGCCTCGAGCGGCTTGTCGGCGAGCTGCGCCGTCTTGGCGAAGGTGCGGTTGTTCTTCGCCCAGCGCTCGAGGAGCTCGTCGCGGAAGCCCTGCGCGTTCTTCACCCGCGCCTCTGCGCTCGACACGTGGGCTCGGAGCGGCCCTTCGCAGAGCGCGCGGTTCTCGTGCTCGGCGACCTGCATCGCCGCCGAGAAGGTGCGCGCCCGGTCCCAGTAGCCCGCGTCCTTCCGGAGCGGGATCTCGATCGCGCCCTGCGCGGTGACGGCGAGCCGCTGCGGCTCCTTGTCGCCCGACTTCTTGTGGGGGCCGTCGAGCTCCACCGTGGCGCCGTACATGACGAGCTTGGAGTCCGCGCCCGCGCTCTTCTGGAACGCGCGCTCGATCTCCGCCCCCAGCGTCTTCAGATCGTCGACGGCGCGCGTCGCGTCGGTGTTCGCGGCGCGAAGGGCGACCTTGAGGACGAGCACGTCGGGCTTCGCGACGACGTTCACGAGCGTCTCGCTGGGGCGGGCCCCCGGGGTCGGCGCCGGATCGTGGGGGGCGGACGGCGCGCTCACCGACGCCGAGGAGCCGGAGCCGGAGAAGATGCTCTGCGACGCCGAGCTGGTCTGCGGCAACGCCGAGTACACCGGGTGCGCGCCCTCGCTCGCCGCCCCACCGCACGCCACCAGGAGCACACACGCGACCGGCCCGAGGGCGAGGGTGAGACGCATCGGTCCCTATGGACGGACGCGCGGTCGCGCTATTCTCGCCTTCGTGCGGGCCGGCGTCCTTTTTGTCGCCCTCGAGGCGTTTCGCGACCCCGCGGGGCGCACGATCGGGCGATCCGACCGCGCGCGCCTCCTTGGACGGCGCGCCGGGTGGCCGATCGTCGCGGCTCCGCTCGAGTGAAGATGGACCCGATCGACGCGATCGACTGGACGGCGCTCTCCCACGCCTACGGAGACGCGCTCGACACGCCCGAGCACCTGCGCGCTCTGTCGGCGTCGGATCCCGCGGTGCGCGAGAGGGCGCGCTGGCACCTGTCGATCTCGGTCATTCATCAGGGATCGCACTGGGAGGGCGCCCCGGAGGCGACGCGCTGCATCGCCGACGTCGCGCTCCGT
>JAEUKG010000702.1 GCA_016794325.1 Myxococcales bacterium
GGCGGGCGACGACTTGCTGCAGCCCGAGAGCGCGGCGAGGACGAGGGCGACGGCGGCGGCGGTGAGCGCGGACTTGGTGGAGGTCATCGGCGGGGTTCCTCTCGCAGTTCTTCGCGCCAGCGTGCCCGATCGGATCGCAGCGCCATCGTTTTCTTTAGGTGCGCGGCGGGCGATGTCAACATGCCCTCGACACGATTGAGGATTGTGGCGGTCGGCCGGCCCCGGCGCGCCACGGTTGGCCCTAGAGGATCCCGTAGTCCTTGAGGCGGCGGTAGAAGGTGCGCCGCGGGATCCCGACCAGCTTCGCCGCCTGCACTCGGTTCCAGTTGCAGCTCTGCAGCGCGGCGAGGATGCGCTCCTTCTCGGTGTCTTTGTACTCTTCCTGGGTGCGGGCGCGGGTCGTCGTGCGGTCGGCGGCGACCGAGGGCGGCGCGGCGACGCTGGGGCGGGAGGCCTGGGGCATCTGCGTGATCTGCAGATCCTCGACGACGATCTCGCTCTTTTCGCCCATCAGCCACGCGTTGAGGAGGACGTGCTCGAGCTGGCGCACGTTGCCCGGCCACTCGTAGGCGCAGAGCCGGCGCAGCGCGCCGCGCTCCACCGTCTTGCGCTCGCGCCCGTAGCGGGCCGAAAAGAGCGTGAGGAAGTGATCGATGAGCGGGGGGATGTCCTCGGACCGCTCTCGCAGCGCGGGCACGCGCAGCTCCACGACGTTGAGCCGGTAGAAGAGGTCCTCGCGGAACGTCCCTTCGCCCACCATCTGCGACAGATCGCGGTTCGTCGCCGCGACGACGCGCGTGTCGACGCTCTCCTCCTGCACCGCGCCCACCGCGCGCACCTTGCGCTCCTGGAGCACGCGCAAGAGGCCGGCCTGCATCTTGAGGGGCATCTCGCCGATCTCGTCGAGGAGGATCGTGCCGCCCTCCGCCTCCCGGAAGAGGCCCTTGCGATCGCGGTCGGCGCCGGTGAACGCGCCCTTCACGTGGCCGAAGAGCTCGCTCTCGAGGAGGTTCTCGGGGATCGCGCCGCAGTTGACGCCGAGGAACGGCGCGCGGGCGCGGGCGCCGGCGGTGTGGATCGCGCGCGCGACCATCTCCTTGCCGGTGCCGCTCTCGCCGGTGACGAGCACCGGGACGTCGGTGTCCTTCACCCGATCGACGAGGGCGTAGAGCCGGCGCATGGCCGCGCTCGTGCCGACGAGGCCCGCGTAGCCGAAGTGGCTCCGGAGCTGGGCGCGGACCTCCTTGAGGTCCCGTCGGGTCGCGTGGAGCTGCTCGGTGCGCCGGCCGAGCGAGTCCGCGAGCTTGTCGCGCGCCGCCTCGAGGGCGGCGTTGGCGGCGGCGAGCTCCTCGGCGCGCGCGCGGTTCTCCGCGAGGAGCCGCGCGTTTTCGATCGCGATCGCGGCCTGGTCGGCGAAGGCCGAGAGGGTCGGGAGCTCTTCTTTGAAGCGCACGCCCGGCTTCAGCGAGGTCTCGAGGTAGAGCGCGCCGATGGGGCGACCGACCGGCGGAGCGCCCCGGATGGGCACGCACGCCACCGACTGGATCATGAGCTTGTGCACGCTCACCGCCTGGGCGAGGCGCTCGTCGTCCTGGGCGCTCGTCGCGATGACGGGCTCACCCGTCTCGAGGACCTTCTGCGCGACCGAGCGGGAGAAGCTCGACCGCGCCTCGTCGCCGCGCATGTCGCGTGCAGTATGCACGAAAAGGGCGCCGCTCTCGCCGTACAGGAGCACCATGCCCCGCTCCGCGGACGCCAGGGCGACGGCGTGGTCGATGACCTTGCCGAGGAGGCGCTCCATGTCGTGCTCGCGAGCGAGCTCGCGCGTGACCTCGAGCACGCGCGAGAGGCGGTCGCCCTCGACCCGCGCCATCGCCGTGATCCCGGCGCCGCCGTGGCCGGTGGCGAAGTGCACGCTCGCGCCCGGGTGGGCGGGGAGGGTCCCGGTGAGGGAGTCGCGCAGGCCACGGCGCCGCGGGTCGTTCCAGAAGACCTCGCGGAGATCGCGGGGCAGCTTCTTCGCCGTGTCCTCGAGCAGCGCGAGGGCGGCCTCGATGTCGCGCTTGGCGGTGGCGTGGGCTCCTTGCGACTGGGCGAGCCGCGCGCGCGCCTCGAGGGCGCGCCACCGCCACTCGCCGCGGCCGGCGCGCTCGGCCTCGAGCAGGGCGCGATCGATCGCGCGCGCCGCCTCGTCCTCGTCGCCTCGGAGCAGCGCGATGGTGCCCGCGACCAGGCTCGCCAGCGCCTCGTGCTCCGAGAAGCCGGACGCGCCCAGGGCGCGGCGCATCCCGTGGAGCTCGAGGTCGAGCGCGGTCGCGTCGACCCCGGAGACGCGCGCCCGGGTGAGCAGGCCCTC
>JAEUKG010000707.1 GCA_016794325.1 Myxococcales bacterium
CCCTGCGCGGTGGACGCGAGGGCGCAGAGTCCCGCCGCGGCCAGGGTGGCCGCCGCCAAGCGAGCGCTAAGCATTCCTGGAGCGTAGCTCACCGGGCGCCGAAGCGCAGGCCGAGGATCCCGATTCTCCAGGGGCGGTCAGCGGGGGCCGGCCGGAGGCGCGCCCTCGGGGAGCCACTTGCCCGCGCGGAGGACGAACCGGGAGCGGCCTGGGCACCGCGGAGCGCCGACGTCGTGCTCGGGATCGCCGGGCAAGACGAGGGCCATGGTGTCGCCCTGGGGGACGAGCCGCGGGCAGATCGGGTCGAGGCACGCGCCCTCGGCGTAGGCGATCGCCGCCGCCGCATTGCTGCATGATGCAAGTATTTCGAGCGTGCGGTGCGTGGGGGGGAAGAGGGTGACCTCGCCCCGCTCGAACTCGGCGAGGACGTCGGCGGGGCGCGCCCAGAAGCTCCGCACCGTCTCTCGGGTGTCGTGGGCGCCGGTCTGCCCGGCCGGCGCCACCGCGAGGAAGAAGCGGGCGTCGAAGCGTCGGCTCTCGGCGACGGGGGTGATCCAGCGCGCGAAGGGCACGAAGCCGCGGGCGTCGAGGCGCCGGCCGCCGCCGAAGAGCGCCGCGAAGCCGCTGGCGGACTGCGACTGCGCGTCCCGCGCCTCGGCGTCGCCGACCGGCGGCGCGGCCGAGAGCAGCGCCGCCTCCTCGAGCGTCTCGCGGCACGCGGCGACCACGAGGGGGCGCGCGAAGCCCTCGGGCAGCGACTCGGGGAAGAGGGCCCGCTCGACCCACGCCGGGTCGGCGTCGGCGTCGTCGACCTTGCCGCCGGGGAACACCACCGCGCCCCCCATGAACGAGCTCGCTTGGCTGCGCTGCACGCAGAAGACCTCGAGGCCGCTCGCGCCGCCGTCGCGCACGAGGAGCACCGTCGCCGCGTCCCTCGGCGCGCTGCCCGCCTTGGTGGGGTCGAAGTCCAGGGTCATCCGCGCCTCGCTCTTCGGTGCTCCTCTTCGAAGCTCTGGGCGATCGCCGCCTGCTCGGCCTCGGGCTCCAGCCACGTGTAGGCGCTCACGCACGTCTCGCCCCCCTGCGCGCGGAACATGGCGCTCGCGGCGTCTTTGGCCGACGCCGCGAGGTCGAAGCGGCCCGGGAGCTCCACCACCGCCCGCTTGATCTTGAGCGTCTCGAGGGTGCTCCGCGCGCGGTCGAAGGCGGCGTGGAACTGCGCGGCGTCGAAGCCGTCGCGCGCGCCCATCCCCACCACGAGCAGCTTGTCGAACGCGAGGCGGGGGCGCGCCGGGAGCATCGTCAGCTCGCCGCGGACCCCGCGCACGAAGCCGCTCCGCGCGAGCTCGCTCACCCGTCCGAGCATGCGGTAGTCGACGAGGGCGAGCACGCCGCGCAGCGGACGCACGTCCTCCCACAAGCTCGCCACCAGCACCTCGGCGCCGAGATCGTCGAGGGCGCGCAGCTCCGGCAGGCCGAAGGCGAGCTCCACCTTCAGTCCTTGCGACCGAGCTCGTCGGCGATCTTGTCGAGCACGCCGTTCACGAAGGCGCTCGACTCGTCGGTGCCGTAGGCCTTCGCGAGCTCGACCGCCTCGTCGATGACGACGGCCCGGGGCACGTCGCCGCGGTAGGCGAGCTCCCACGTCGCGAGGCGCAGGATCGCGCGGTCGACGCGGGCCATGCGCTCGAGGCGCCAGTTGGTGGACGCGGCGCGGACCCGCGCGTCGACCTCGTTCTTCGCGTTCTCGACCCCGCGCACCGCGGCCTCGGCGTATTCGCGCCCCTCGGGCTCGGCCTCGAAGCTGCGCAAGAAGAGCCGGATCGTGTCCTCGGCCGACGCCCCCGAGGCCTCGGCGGAGAAGAGCATCTGCAGGGCGGCCTCGCGGCCGGAACGTCGAGCGCCCACGGGCTACGCCTTCTCGAGGGCTTTGGACAACGAGACCATCTCGATGGCCGACAGCGCCGCGTCCCACCCTTTGTTGCCGGCCTTGGTGCCGGCGCGCTCGACGGCCTGCTCGATGCTGTCGGTCGTGAGGACACCGAAGGCGATCGGGAGGCCGGAGGCGAGGGACACTTGGGCCGCGCCCTTCGAGACCTCGCCGGCGACGTAGTCGAAGTGGGGCGTCGACCCGCGGATGACGGCGGCGAGCGCGATGATGGCGTCGGCCTTCTTCTTCTGGGCGATCTTCTGGAGGGCGATGGGGATCTCCCACGCGCCGGGCACGCGCACGATCGTCACCGCCCCGAGATCGCCGCCGTGGCGCGCGATCGCGTCGAGGGCTCCCTCGACGAGTCGGTCGACGATGAAGTGGTTGAAGCGGCTCGCGACGACGAAGAAGCGAGCCCCCGCCGGGACGACGAGTTGACCTTCGAGGGTGCGCGGCTTCTGGCTCATGGGCGGATCCTACTGGCCGAGGGCTACGCGCTCGACGACCTCGAGCCCGTAGCCGTGGAGGCCCGCGATCTTACGCGGGTTGTTGGTGAGGAGGCGGATCTTTTGGACCCCGAGGTCCGCGAGGACCTGGGCGCCGAGGCCGAACTCGCGCAGCGGGCTGTCGGCGGGCGCAGGGCTCGCGCTCGACTCGGTCGCGCGAGCGCCGCCGCGCCGGAGGGCGTCGAGCTCGTCGGCGAGGCTCCCGCGCGGCGGGATGTAGACGATGACGCCCGCCCCTTCGGCCTCGATGCGCGCGACGGCCTCGCGCAGGTGGACGCCTCCGTCGCGCGGCGTCGAGGCGAAGAGGTCGGCGATCGACGAGCCGGTGTGCATGCGGCACAGGACCGGCCCCTCCTTCGCGACGTCGCCCCGCGCGAGGGCGAGGAACTGCCGGCCGTCGATGCTCGTGTCGTACACGACGGCGTGCCACGGGGTCTTGGTCGCGTCGAGCACGAGCTCGTGCTCGGTGACGCGGGACACGAGCCGCTCCGTCTGCAGCCGGTACTGGATGAGGTCGGCGACGGTGACGATGCGCAGGCCGTGGCGCTTGCCGAAGACCTCGAGGTCGGGCATCCGCGCCATCGAGCCGTCGTCGTTCATGATCTCGCAGATCACGCCGGCGGCGGTGAGGCCGGCGAGGCGCGCGAGGTCGACCGACCCCTCCGTCTGGCCGGTGCGCACGAGCACGCCGCCCTTGCGCGCGCGCAGCGGGAACACGTGCCCGGGCGTGACGAGGTCTTCGGGGCGGCAGTCGGGGGAGCTCGCGAGGCGCATCGTGTGGGCGCGGTCGGCGGCGCTGATGCCGGTGGTGACGCCCTTCTTGGCCTCGACGCTCACCGTGAAGGCCGTGCCGAGGGTGGGCCCGCTGCGGCCCGGCGCCTGCATCATCGGCAGCCGCAGGCGCTCGATCTGCTCCTCCACGAGCGTGAGGCAGATGAGCCCCCGGCCGTGCGTGGCCATGAAGTTCACCGCCTCGGGGGTGACGAACTGGGCCGCCATCGTGAGGTCGCCCTCGTTCTCGCGGTCTTCGTCGTCGACGAGGATCACCATCTTGCCGGCGCGGATGTCGGCCAGCGCGGCGTTGACGCGCTCGAGGAGCTGGGGCTCGATGGACAAGATCGGCATCGTGTGTACTCTACATGTATCCGGCGGCGCGGAGCCGCTCGAGCCAGGCGGCGTCGCGGGCCGCCGCCGGGGCGGTCGTGGAGAAGGCGAGGAGCCGGGCGCAGTAGCGCGCGAGCACGTCGACCTCGACGTTGACGCGCGCTCCGACGGGGAGCTCGTGGAGCTTGGTCACCGACTGGGTGTGGGGCACGAGCACCACGTCGAAGGTGCGGTCGCTCGCGCCGTTGACGGTGAGGCTCACCCCGTTGACCGCGACCGAGCCCTTGGGCGCGACGAAGGGCGCGAGCTCCGGGCCGACCGCGAACGTGACCTTCACCGAGCCGTCGACGAGGGATTTGGCGTCGACCGTGCCGAGGCCGTCGACGTGCCCGGAGACGATGTGGCCGCCGAGGCGACCGCCCACGGGCAGCGCCCGCTCGAGGTTGACGCCGCCGCCGACGGGGAGCTCGCCGAGGGTGGTCTTCTCGAGCGTCTCGAAGGAGAGGTCGGCCTCGAAGCCGGAGGCGGTGATGCGCTCCACCGTGATGCACACGCCGTCGGTCGCGATCGACTCGCCGAGGACGAGCTCGGGGAGGCCCGTCGCGATCGTGACCCGCGCGCCGCGCCCGCGGCTCGTGCGGGCGGCGAGGACGCCGCGCGTCTCGACGAGGCCAGTGAACATGCCCCGTCAGTAGTGCGGGGCGGCTCTTTCGTAAAGGACTACCGGTAACAGGCGCGCATACACCCGCGGTACGTCTTCGCGCACGCGTCGCAGCGAGCGCCGCGGGCGTCGGGCGACGCGGGGCCGACGGAGCCGGCGCCGGGAGCGCCGAGCGCGCCGCGCGCGGGGTCGGAGGGGCGCCCGCTCTCGCAGGTGGAGCGGCAAGTCGACCACGCGCGGCTGCACGTGTCGGCGCAGTCGGACTGCGGGGGCGCGGCGGCGGGCGTGGGCGCGACGGGGCCCTCGGGCGCCTTCGCCGACGCGACCTCGACCGTCGGCGCGACGCCGGCATCGCTGTCGTGGAGGGTCTTCGGGGGCGGCGCGAACGCGTTCGTGGGCGACGGCGCGTTGACCGCCGCGATGGTGCCGCCGGGTGCCGCCTCCATCATCGCTTCGTCGGTGGGCAACGCGGGGAGGCGCGCGAGCGCGTTCATGCGGATGCCCGCGTAGCGGATGCGGTCGCGCGTCTGCCCGTACGAGTGGCGAGCGACGTAGCCCTTCCAGCAGCCGCTCTTGGCTTCGAGGGCGACGTCGCCGCGCTCGTCCATCGCGTAGCAGCGCTCGAAGTGGGAGTCGCCCTCGTAGAGCGTCTGGTAGCTCGGCCCGCACGCGGCCGCGCCGAGGCTCAGCAGCGCGGCGGCGGCGACGAACGACCCGCGGCTCATCATCCGAGAATCTTCCCGCACGCGTCACCTCGGTGCAAGCGGGCACCGCGACGCGGCGGGGCGGCGGCGCGCGCCGGCTTCCGTGGCTGCTCCGCTTCGACGGGCCTTCCGCCGAGCCTCTGGTGGAAGCGCGCAACCTCCCGATGGGACGACGCGTCAATCCGACGACCTCTCCCTTCATCTGCCTACATATGTAGATGCGTAAACAATTACGCGAAGTTAGATCGTGTCCTTAAACTGGACACTGAAGAAAATGGTCCCAAAATTCGTATAACAGACATGGGGAAAGAAGTTGGTTCTCCGGCAACGCCCAGCGGCCCTAGCCCAGCCGCGCCACCACCTCCTCGTCGCCGCACGACCGCGATGCGAGTGTTCTTCGCTTCGTCGCTCTTGTTCGCCGCCACGTGGGGGCCGGACAACCTGGCCGCTCCCGCGGGGATGGGGGCGCCGCCGCCGCTCGTCGAAGAGAGCGAGCCGCACTACCGCGCTCTGCAGAGCGTGAACGCGCAGCCGCGGCTCGCGTCGTTCGCCTCCGAGGAGATCGGCCCGACCGCGGCGCGCCCGATGCTCCCGACCCGCCACGAGTGGGGGCTCTTCGACGGCCGCTACTGGCAGATCCACGCGAAGGCGCCGGCGGAGGACGTGCTCGTCACCGATCGGGCGGAGGGCACCCGCGGCGCGTGCGGGCCGGGGATGGTCGAGGTCAAAGGCAAGATGCGGGTGCACGGCCTCCTCGACATGCTCCAGAACCAGGCGTGCACGAAATGGATCACCCGGACGTTCCCCGAACGCTGCGCGGAGTTCGACCGCGACAAGTGGCGCGAGCTCTCGAAGGACTTGCCGACGGAGTCGCTCCACTTCTGCATCGACCGCTTCGAGTATCCCAACCAGAAGGGCGTGTTCCCGGTGGTCATGGCGAGCTGGTACGAGGCGGACCAGAGCTGCCGAGCGCAGGGCAAGCGGCTCTGCACCGAGAACGAGTGGACCTTCGCCTGTGAAGGTGAGGAGGCGATGCCGTACCCCACGGGCTACAAGCGCGACGCCGAGGCGTGCGTCATCGATCGCCCGTGGGTGAAGTACGACGACGCGGCGCTCATCCCCCGCAACACCCCGCGCGCGATGCGCGAGCTCGACCGGCTCTGGCAGGGGCAGACGAGCGGCTCGAGCCCCGGCTGCAAGAGCCCGTTCGGGGTGCACGACATGACCGGCAACGTGGACGAGTGGACGCGCTCGTCGATCCCCGGCGAGCGACCGAGCGTGCTCAAGGGCGGCTACTGGGGCCCGGTGCGCACGCGCTGCCGGCCGGCGACCAAGGCGCACGGCGAGACCCACACGTTCTATCAACAAGGATTCCGCTGCTGCGCGGGCGCTCCTTGAGGAGCCACGTAAGCCCCGCGTGACCGCGCGCGCCGAGGTTGGCGCGCCCGGTCACGCGCGCGCGCGCGGGAGCCCGCCGATTTTGGTCGAGCTTCACGCGCGCTGCGCTAGATTCCGCTCGTCGCCATGCTGCGCTGCTCGATCGTGCCCTTGCCGCAGTCGGAACCGAACCTCGACGCTCGCCGGTCGAGCTCGGACATCGTGCCGAGCCCCGCGGAGGAGCTCGACGACGACAAGACGATGCGGCCGACCTCCGTGCTCGCGCCGAAGTCCGAGCACCCGCCGCGCGACGACTCGGACCCCTACGACGCGATCACCGTCGTCGCGAAGACGACGCCGCCGCTCCCCGCGCTCGACGCCCTCCCCGAGGAGCTCTACGCGCCGTTCGCCGAGGCCGAGGCGCCCGCCGATCAGGAGCCCGACAGCGTGACGCTCCGGCCTTGGCAGTCGAGCGTCGCCCCCAAGGGCGAGTGACGGCTCACTGGCAGCGCACGGTCGCGGCCATCGTCACCGGGTTCTCGTCGTCGCTCACGCGATCGCAGGCGGCGCCGAAGAAGCCGATCTGCCCGAAGTCGCGGTCGACCCAGTCCCAGCCCTCGGCCCGGGTGACGTCGCGGGGCACGACCGCGCCGTCGACGCGCACGACCATGGCGTTCGGATCGTTGGGCCGCGAGGCGACCTCGTAGGTGCACCGCGTCGCGCTCTTGCTGATCTCGACGAGGGAGCCGAAGAGCTCCTGCGAGCTCTTCGCCTCGTAGTACGCGGGCTTCTGGGGGCGAGCTCGCCCGCCGGCGACCGCCATCGCCTCGAGCGTGCTCACGAACTCGGGCTTCGCCGGGTTGCCGAGGCCGAGGACGTAGACCGGGATCTTGGCGTCGGTGATCGCGCGGCGCACCGCGCTCACCGCGCGATGGTCGTCGAGGCAGTCGTAGCCGTCCATCGTGCAGCCGGGCGAGCTCGCCTTGTCCGAGGTGCACACGCACGTCTTCGGATCGAGCTTCTCGTTGCAGGTGGGGGCGCCGTCGGTCGCGAGCACGATGTAGCGCGCGCGCCCCTTCCGCGGGCTCTCGCGGAAGAAGGAGACCACGGCGTCGACGGCGGCCGCGGTCGGGGTGCCGCCTCCGGGGACGGTGACGGAGAACGCGTCGAGGACGGCGCTGCTCGCGGCGCGCGCCGGCTCGACGTCGGGCTTCATCGCGACGCGGCAGGCGGTGGTGGGGTCGCGGAAGTTCGAGGCGGGCGCGACGTCGGGGAAGAACTTCACCCCCACCTGCGCGGTGCCGTCGAGCGAGGTCACGAGGCCGGAGAGGGCGCCCCACATGACGTCCCACTTGGGTGTGCCGAGCTCACCGCCGCCGAGCGGCTGCTCCATCGAGCCCGAGCGATCCACGAGGAACATCACGTCGGGCTGGGCGCGCGTGAGCGCGAGATCGCCCGAGACGCAACGGAGGGCGTTTTCGTCCGCGGAAGGGAGCGTGACGTTCGTGGGGCCCTTGCCGTTGCCCGTCTCGTCGGCGCCGAGCGTCGTCCGCGAGCCACACGCGACCACGCCGAGGAGCGAAGCCGCGGCCACCATCGAGACGAGAAGTGTGGGAGTCGATCTCTGCATACACGTCCCCGAGCTTTCTCCAAGGTACACGTCCCCGACCAACTCGCGCTTCAACAAAAACGCACCCCCGCGGCGCCACGGGCGGTTCGAGTTCGGGCCTCCGACCTGCACGCCGATCGGGGCGCGCGGGAAGAGGTTCGCCGCGGCATTCCCCGGGACCCGTGCATTCCCCGTGCCCGGCCCGCGCGCAGGCGAATTCGCGCCTTCGGGCGGCTGGCGCCTTCGGAGGTGTGCGGGCTCGAACAGTCGCGCGCGCGCAAAGCTGACAGTGGGCGTAGGTCCTACACCGGCCGCAAACGATCAGACGGCGATGTCGGCGAGGGCGCGCTCGATGCGCGCCTTGCTGCGCGCCGTGACCTCGTCGGTGTCGACGTGCATGTAGAGGGGGTCGACGAGGTC
>JAEUKG010000713.1 GCA_016794325.1 Myxococcales bacterium
GAGGGCCTCGTCGTCGAGGCCGACGGTGGCCTCGAAGCGCTCGCACGCGCGGCCGAGGTGGACCTTCACCACCGAGGGCGCGTGCACGCCGAGGCCCTTCGCGAACGGGACGCCGCCCACGCGGAGCGGGCGTCGCTCGCCGGCCCGGCGGCTGCCGACGCTCGCGTCGCGCTCGACGAGCCCGAAGTAGTTGGCCGCGTAGGTCATCGTGAGGTCGCTGACCCACGCGTCACCGCGCGGGGGATCCGGGAGCGCGCCCGTCACGTCGAGGAGCACGACCCCGTGGGAGGGTACGAGCGCGTCCCACCCCGCCGCGGTCGTCGGCGGCTCGCCGCTCCACACGTCGCGCACCACGGCGTGGCGCGTGCCGAGGCCGACGACGTCCCAGCCGAGGGTCGCGCGCGCCGCGCGCCCGGTGGGGTTGAAGAGCGCGACCGCGCGTCGCGCGGCGCCCGCGAGCGGCTTCGACCACACCTCCACGCCGCCCGGGAGCTCGGCGACCTTGGTGCCCGGCGTCCGCCGCGCGTCCTGGTCGATGGCGACGACCGCGCGGTTCGTGAGGAGCGCGCGCGTCGCCGGCGTCATCGCGCGGAGATCGTGGCCGAGGACGAGCGGCGCGCCGGCGACGGCCCACATCGACAGGTGCGCGCGCGACTCGTCGGCGGAGAGGGCGCCGTTGCCGATCTGTAGAGAATCCGGATCGGCATAGTGGCCGGGCGTGACCGCCGCCGCCCAGTCGTTCACGCCGGCGAGCCCGTGGACGACCCCGGTCCAGTCGTTCGTGATGTCGCCGCCGACGCGCCAGGTCTCGCCGAGCGCCGGCGCCCACTCGCCCACGTTGCGCTCGGGCATGATCGCCACCGCCTCGCGCGTGCCCATGCTGGCGATCGACAGCGCGATCGGCCGTCCGGCGCCGGCGAGCGCGGCCTTGAAGCGCGCGTAGGCCTCGTCGGGTCGCAGCGCCCCGACCGCCTCGAGGGCGCCCGCGTGCCAGCACCAGTCGACCTTCAGCGCGTCGACGCCCCACTCGGCGAACGTGCGCGCGTCGAGATCTTCGCGCCCGTAGCTGCCGGGCCGGAGGGCGCAGGTGACGTTGCCGATCGCGGTGTACAGACCGAACTTGAGCCCCAGGGCGTGGAGCCGGTCGCCGAGCGCCTTCATCCCGCTCGGGAAGCGCCGGCGATCGGCGGTGAGCCGCCCGCTCGCGTCGCGCGGGCCCTGCCAGCAGTCGTCGACGTTCACGGTGTCGTAGCCCGCGGCCGCGAGGCCCGAGGCGACGAGCGCCTCCGCCTGGGTGAGGATCGTCGGCTCGTCGATGTCGCAGCCGAAGCGGTTCCAGCTGCTCCATCCCATGGGAGGCGGCCGCGCCGCGCTCGCTGGCGCGGCGCCCTCGACCTCGGCGGCGTCGCTCGACGGCGCGTCGGGCTCGAGGGGCGCGCACCCGCCGACGAAGGAGATCGCCGCGAAGGCGGGGGCGACGCGAGCGAGGAGGGAGCGACGCACGGCGACCTCAGCGGGGCCCGAGGACCGACTGCGCGCCCTTCGGGACGCAAGCCCAGTTGGCATAGCCGAACTGCAGGACCTTGCCGTCGGGGCAGATCTTGACGGCGCAGCTCTGCGCGCGCCCGTTCACGCGCTGGCAGGCGACGCTCTCGACGGCGTCGATCTTCCCGTAGCGCTCGTTGCCGCGCGCGATGAAGAGCGAGCGCTGCAGGGCGTCGAGGAACGCGCGCGCCTGGTACGTGTCCTTCACCTCGAGCGAGGCGCCCGACGAGGCGTCCTTGACGACGCAGGAGTACTTGACGGTGCCGAAGAGCGCGTCCTCGGGCGTACCGGCGGCCGCCCCGCCCCAGGAGCACTTGACGCGTCGCTCCCTCGCGCCGACGAGGTCGCGTAGCGCCGTCGCCGTCGGGCCCTTGGCCTGCAGCGTCGAGGCCGCCTTCACGGTGCAGAGCTCGGAGCTCGGCGAGCAGCTCACGGTGACCTCCATGACTCCGCCGGAGCCGGCGCCGCCGCCCGGAGCGAACTCCCGGTCGCGCGGATCCCTGCTCCCGAGGAGCAGGGCTTCGAGCGCGTTGAATGCCTTCTCGGCGCGCATCGAGTCCACCACCGACTCTCCTGGCGGCGTCCCGAACTTGCAGCTCCCGCCGAGCTCGGAGCACGCGACGTGGTAGATGCCCGTCGCGTTCATCGAGCGCGTCCCCGAGGCGAGGTGGAAGATCGTCGCCTCGAGGTGGACGGCGTCGTCGCCCCTCACGAGCACGGAGCCGGAGGCTGCGACCGCCTCCTCGTCGGAGCCGAGGTCCTCCTCCGCGGGCGCGGCGCAGCCGGCGCCGAGCGCGACGACGACGACGGGGAGCACGCCGGCCAGGAGGCCGCGCGTCCTCTTCGACGCGTGCCTGCCCGGGTCGGCGTGGGTGACGGAGGCGAGCGCGGCGAAGAGGCGACGGGTGGACATGACGGTGTTCCTTTCGTGGGGGGTCGTGTGCTCACCCCACACTGCAGCGCACATGCCAGCGGCGCTGCGCCCGATCGCAGCGGGATCGCGCGGAGCGATGGAGGCTCGCGCGCGATCCGTGGCGATCGCCCGGCTCGGGGCGCGCCCACGTCGCTCGCTATCCCGGGCGTGTCATCGCGCACTTGGCGATGGCACACGCGGTGCACTCGCGTGTCGCCATGAGGTCCCGCGCCGCTCCCCCGCTCCTCGTGATGAAGTCGACCGCCCGACCGCCGCGGCGGCCGGCGAAGACCGACTTCGACCCGAGGGTGATCCGCTACATCGCCCACGCCGACAGCGCGGCGCTCCTCCTCGACGAGGACGGCATCTGCCGGGCGTCGGTGATCAAGAAGCACGGGCGCGGTCGCGCGCCGCGCCGGGAGGAGCTCGAGCGCTGCGTCGGCGCGCAATACGTGGCGACCCTCGATCCCGACGTCGATGGCCTCCTCGCGCACGAGCCCGAGGTGGGCAAGCGCGCGCTCTTCGCGCAGGTCGAGCGCGGCCGCATCGTCGTGTTCCGCTTCGGGCCGCTCGTGGACTTCGAGCACGTCGAGCACAGCATGGCCGCGCGCGTCGCCGGGCCGGCCCCGAAGCCCGACCCGAGCGATCCCACGCTCGACGAGCACGCGACGGAGCTGACCCTCGACGACGCGAGCGACCCGACCCTCGAGATGGTCGGGCGCGGCCTCGAGGATCTCTTCGAGGCCGACAGCGCGCCGGACCTCGTCACGAGCATCGACGTGACGGCGTGGGCGCCGGTGCGCCCGCCGCCGCTCAGAAGCGCGCCGAGACGCCGAGAGACGCTGCTCCGGGACCGATCGCGGGGGTGACCGCGACGTTGCCCTTGGGCGCGGTGAAGTAGAGGGCGACGCCGCCCGCGAGCAGGACGCCGCCGGCGATGAAGGCGACGGTCGACACGTTCCCGTTGCGGATGGCGGACTCGCCGGCGTCGACGCCGGCCGCCGAGCAGAGCTTGTATTCGGGGGCGCGGCACTCGGACTCCACCGTCGAGCGGTTCGTCATCGACATCACGCCGAAGACCGAGCCGACCGCGACGCCGACGATGCCGGCGCCGCCGACCGCGTAGGCGATGGTCCGCTGCGTGCTCCCGGCCTCGGTCGGCGCGGCGTGCCCGGCGTCGCCGGACCCCTCGTGGGGCGTCGCCGACGCGGAGCCGCCGCTGTCGCCCTCGAGCGCCGGCACCTCGACGACGATCTCGCCCGGCTTGTTCGGGACGTCGACGATCTTGGTGAACGGTTTCTTCCCCGGCGCGCGCGCGACGAGGGTGAGCTTGCCCGGGTCGACGGGGAAGGCCTCGTCCCAGAGGACGCGGCCGATCTCCACGTCGTTCCGGGAGACGGTGAGCTTCGGCAGGGCGGCGGTCGCGCTCGCGACGCGGAGCTTGATGCGGGGGAGCGTCGGGCCGAGGGCGTCGATGCGCTCCTGGGCGACCTTCGCGCGGTCCTTCCGGCCGTCGCGCTTCGCGACCGAGAGCGCGTCCTGGTAGAGCGCCCACGCCGTCGCCGTCTTGCCCTCGTGCTCGCGGCACACCGCGAGGTGCAGGAGCGTCCCGCCCGCGGGGTCGAGCCGCTGGCTCTCTTCGAGCTTGGGGCACGCCTCGGCCCACTTCTCCTCGTTCATCAGCTTGCGCGCTTGGTCGAAGAGCATCTGGGCCGACGCAGGGTCGCTCGCCTCGGCGGCGCGCGGGGCGGCGAAGGCGAGGAGAGCGACGAGGATCGTGGCGCAACGTCGGCGGGTCATCGGCGGTCCTCGGGGATGACGGGCGGGCCCTTCGCGGTGGCGGTCGCGCGCGGCGTGGTCGCCGAGCGCGCCGGGGGCGGAGAGGCGGGGGGCGCTCGGCGCGCGGTCGGCGCGAGCGGCGTCGTCGCGGCGACCGGCGCCGGATCGGCGGTGAGCGCCGTCGCCGCGGGCGCGGTGCCGGCGGGGGCGACCGCCGTCGTCGCCGGCGGCGTCGCCGCCTCGGTCGGCGCGGCG
>JAEUKG010000812.1 GCA_016794325.1 Myxococcales bacterium
GCATTGCCTTCACCTTCCGTGAGGACGATGCAGAGCTTCGACGCGCGGTTCGTGAGGTCGGCGCCGTCTGTGTTCCCAAGGAAGAGTACCGGTCGCAGCTCGATCCGTTCCTGGAGCAGATGCTCCAGTGGGCAGCCGCTCGCCCGTGGCGCACGAGCGCCGAAGAGGTCCGCGAGCTCTCGAGCGTCCCTCCGCCCGCCCTCGACGAGGCCGTCGAGGCGCTGCGGGTCGCCGTGTTCGCCGACGCCACGAAGCGCGATCTGACCGAGGATCAGGCCGCCGCGCTGTACGCCATGGTCCGCGGGCTCGGCCGGAGAGAAGCCGCGGAGGCGCTCAGCTGCTCGGTGTCGGCCTACGACAAGCGCCTCGCCATCGTGCGCGCGCGGTACGCGATGACCAACGGTGACCTTCGGCGCACGTTCATGCTGCGCGTAGGCGCCCGGCGGGGGACCTGAGGTGAGGCCGTGGTGGACTCAGATCCATGACCGCGGCGAAGACGATCGCGAGGTCACGAGGGTCGCGTCGCGCTCCCGCCGAACGTGGGCAGACCGTCAATCGCTCTGTCTCCGTCGCGTGGGGCTGCCTGGAGGAGCTGCCGCGGGTCGTCGTTGAGGGTTTCCGCATCGTCATCGCGTCGCCGCTGAAGCCCGAGAGAGGCTGAACGGGGCCGGTGCGAGGCGGAGTCACGCGGCCGTCGCGCGAAGGGCGAAGGGCGAAGGGCGAAGGGTGAAGCACGAAGGGCGAAGGGTGAAGCACGAAGGGCGAAGGGCGAAGAGCGAAGAACGGAGACCCTCTTGCCCCAAACCCTCTACCCCAAAACCCTCTGCCCCAGACCCTCTGCCCCGAACCTCTGGCCTCGAACTCGAGCTCGAACGCGAACGCGAACGCAAACGGCTCGAGCTCGCGAGCGGGCCAGGAGGCTCGGGACTGAGGGCCTCGTCGGCGTGGCGGATCCGGGCTGCGCTGCGCCCGGGCTGAGGGTGGCGCGGTGGAGAGAGGCTCGCTCGCTCGGGCTCACCCGACTCTCGACGCGTCCTCGGCGGCGTCAAGGCCAAGCGGTCCGCCGCAGCGGCGGACCGTCGCTGCGCGAGCCTTGACCCCGCCTCCGGGCGCGTCGGGTCGGGGGTGAAGCCCCGAGCGAGCTCCGGCACCACGTCGGAAGGGTCGGCGCGGGGTGGAGGAGAACGCACCATGCTTCGTGTCACCGCCATCGCGCTCCAGCTCATTCGTGACGTGGCCCCGCTGGCTGGCCGGATTTCGCGCCGAGACGCCGCGCTCGGAAAGCAGCTCCGCGACGCGCTCAGCAGCGCTGTCTTGAACCTCGAGGAGGCCAGCGGCCAGCACGGCGGCCGGCGCAGTCAGCACTACGCGATCGCGCTCGGGTCGGCGCGGGAGGCCGCGGTCGCTCTGCAGGTCGCCGCCGCGTGGGGCTACCTGGAGGAGGTGCCGCGGTCCGTCGACGAGGGCTTCCGCATCGTCATCGCGTCGTTGCTGAAGCTCGAGAGAGGCTGAACGGGGCCGGTGCGAGGGCTGCGGAGTCACGCGGCCCTCGCGCGCAGCGCGAAGGGCGAGGGGCGAAGGGCGAAGGGCGAGGGGCGAAACGCTCCTTTCGTGACCCCGCAGCGACTGGGCGCGGGTATGCTTCCCCTCGTGGGAGGGCGTGACTCGGAGCAACACCCTGCGACCGTCGCGTCAGGGGGGCGCGCCCGTCGAAGCGCGTCCGCCGCGCGCGTCGACGATGGGCACGGGGGTTGCTCGGGTCACGGCGTGCTCGAGCCGGCCCCCCTCCCTCGCGCGCTCCGCTGCGCGCTCGCCGTCGCGTGCGCGGCGTCGGCGCTGCCGGCGCTCGCGGGCTGCACGAGCCCCAACACCTACGCGACCGCGCGCACCCTCTCGCCCGGCGACGTCACGAGCACGGTGGCCGTCGAGGGCATCGGCTACCACGGGTCGCAGGGGTCGGGCGCCTTGCCGATCTTGCCGACCTACGTCTTCCGCGTCGGCGTGATCGACCGCGTGGACGTCGGCGCGCGGATCGGCAGCCTCACCCAGCTCGGGGCCGACGTGAAGGTCAACTTCCTCCGGGGCCCGCTCGATCTCGCGGTGGTGCCGGGCGCGGAGGCGTTCCTCGAGTGGCACTACCAGTCGCACGGCGACAACCCGCCGCGCCGCACCGGCAGCCGCGCGCTCTTCCACTTCCCGCTCATCGGCTCCTACAACGTCTCGAAGCAGTTCTCCGTCGTGGCGACGCCGGGGGTCACCTACGTCCTCGGAAAGAACGTGGACGCCGACTCCGTGCGGACGATGCCCTTCGACGGCGGCACCCTCGCCGCGCGCTTCGGCCTCGGCGTCGACTATCGGTACAACGAGCGCAGGGCGATCCACCCCGAGATCACCGTGCTCCAGTCCATGCGGGCGTCCCAGACGATTGTGATGCTCGGGATAGGCTTCTCCTTCGGCAGCCTCCCGAGCTTCGCCGACATCGACCCCGAGCCCCCGAAGCCTCCGTCGCCGCCCGAGCCGCCGGCCCCCGCGCCGCCGGCTCCTCCACCTGCGCCCGCGCCCGCGCCCGCCCCGCCGGCGCCCGACCCCACGACCCCCGCTCCGGCGCCCGCGCCGGCCGCGCCCATCTTCTGAGAGAGCCGATGGCGACCCCCGAGAAACCCTCCCGCCCCCGCGTCGCGCCCCGCGTCCTCGCCGCGCTCGTCGGCCTCGGCGCGCTCGCGGCGTCGGCCCCCGCGGCGGCGTCGGCGGCGGCGTTCGTACCGCGCGGATCGAGCGCGCGGGTCGAGCGTCACCACGTCACGGTGGCGCTCACGGCGTCGGGGACGATCACGTGGAGCACGATCGATCTCTCGGGCGCCGCCGACGTCGGGGTCATCGTCGCCGTCAAGGCCGGAGGCCGGGTCGAGCTCGCCGGCCGAACCTGGATCGACGTGGTCGAGGAGGCGACGCGGGTGGTGGTCACGGCGATCCCCGCCGACAAGTGCAAGCCGATCGCGGTGAGCGGGAACGTCTCGCTCGACGCCGGGCTCGACCTCTCCGGCGAGGGCACCGGCGGCTGCAACGGCGGCGGGTCGGCCAAGGGCAACGGTCAGAGCGGCGGCTGCTGGAGCAACTCGTCGGCGGAGGGGAGCGGCTGCAGCCCCACGCCGAGCGACGAGGGCCACCCCGGCTGCAGCGCCTTCAACACGACGACGGGCTGCTCGCCGGTCGACCCCGGCGGGAGCTCGCCCCTCGACGCGTCTCCCGGACCGCCGCGGGTGGGGCCCTA
>JAEUKG010000832.1 GCA_016794325.1 Myxococcales bacterium
CGCGGAGCCCAGCCGAACGCGGCGACGCCGCGCAGCGTGGGCACGCCCACCGCTTGGGTGAGGCCGATGTCGACGCCGCCGAGGACGAAGAAGTCGCGGAATCGCCCGATCTCGTAGCGATCCGACACCGTGAGCAACACCGGCGTGAGCGCCGCGCTCCCCGGATCCCCGCTGCCGAACGGACCCACCGGGCCCGCGGGCAGCGAGCCGTGCGCGGCGAGCTCCATCCGCTGCCGGTTCTTGTCGTCGATGCCGAAGATGGTGGGCTTCACCCAGAGGCCGAAGGTCCAGGGGAGCTCGTCGCCGAAGCGAACGCCGCCCGCCTTCTCGTCGGGCCAGGTGCGGTACGCGGTGCGCGCGCGGTAGCCGAGGCTGCCCTGCAAGCCGGCGAACACCAGCGAGTAGTCGGCGAGCAAGCGCGCCTGCATGTTGACGGAGCCGTCGCCCATGAACGACGAGCGGTCGCCGGTCGGCAACCCCATCGCCGTGATCACCGCGGCGCCGAAGCCGCCGGACTTGTTGTCGACGAGCGAGCCCTTCAGCGTGAGCGAGACGTCGCCCATCCCGCTCGCGGGAACGGACGTGCGCTGGGCGACGGTGGGCGGGAGGTTCTCCGAGCCGCTCTGGTACAAGATGACCGGAACGAGCGCGCCGACGGTGACGCGGTTGCCGATGCCGAGGCTGCCGACGAGGTCCATGCCGAGCAGGTGCAGCACGGGCCGATAGGCGACGTCGTCCGTCCCCGCGTTCCGCAGCGTGATCGGCCCGTTCGCGTAGCTCGCGAACGCGGCGGCATGGAAGTTCCACGGACCGGGCGTCGACGTGGGCTCGAGCACCAGGTTCGCGGCAGGGTCGGTCGACGGACGGAACGTCCTCGTGTCGATCGAGGGCTCGGCCTTCGCCGCGCCCGTGAGCCCTAGCCAAACACCGACCGCTCCGAGGAGGATTCCCGCGCCGTTTCGTCGCATTTCGCCCGCAGATTACGCGAGCTTGAAGGCCTTCGGGGAAACTATGTCAGGTGGCCGCGACGGCGACGACCGCGAGCGTGAACGCCGGCATCACCTGGACGGGGTGGCGGGTCCGGTGAGGGGCGCCGAACATGGGCTGCGTGGGCGCGGCGGGCGGGGGTGGGGGAGGGAGGCAGGCGCCGGGATCGAACCCAGAAACCGCCGGAAACTGCACGGCAAAATGGCCAACGTGTTGCGCCATGACGCCCCGCTCCCTCGGGGTTTCACCAAGGTGGCCCCTCCCTCGAGGTCCACAAGTCACCCGATCGGGTGACACCGGGCGGCCGACCTCGTTTGGAAAGCGCCGTCGGTAACCCGCGCCACCTCGGGGCCCCATGAGCAGACCGTCCACGTGCGAAAAATAGGCAGCCAGCTGCCCAATTTCGAGGGCGCGCGATCGGCCGATCGACCCGCCGCGAAAATAGGCAGCAAGCTGCCCAATTTCGGGGGCGCCCCGGTCAGGGCCGCCGGCTCGGCGTCGGGAGGCCTCCGCTCGTGCGCACGAAGTCGGCGATGGCGGCGGTGAAGGCGGCGTCGGCTCTTTCGCACGCGGCCTGAGCCTTCGGCCCCGGCTGCGCGCACTCCTTCGTCATGCGCGCCTGCATCGCCTTGATTCGGGGCGACGCGAGGAGCGCGTCCTTGGTGCGCTCCTCGAGGCGCGACCAGGGGATCGTCGGCCGCTTGGCCGCCGGCGGCTTGGCCTTCGTGATCTCGCCTTCCATGACGCTCACGCAGCTGCCGTCCCATCGCAGGACGTCGTAGGTCGCGCTCGCGCCGACCATCATGATCCCGCCTTTTCCTTCGGGGGAGCGGCGCCGGAGGACGAGGACCTCCTCGTCGAACGCGAGCCGCATCTTGTGCGTGCGACCACCCGAGGCGTTCCACGCCTCGACGTCGCCGCGCAGGTACATGCGCGAGAACGGCTTGTCTTTGGCGAAGAGGCTCAGCGCGACGTCGGGGTAGGTGGCCGTGCAGAGGCGCTTCACGAACTCACCGTCGGGCAGGCAGTAGTCGCCCGAGCTCGTGCAGGTCGTCGGGATGTCGAGGAGCGCGGGCTCGGCCTCGGCCGTGACAGGCGAAGGGGTCGGAGCCGGAGCCTCTTGGGGTGCAGCCACTTCGACCGCAGGCGCAGCCGCCTCAGGAGCCGCCACGGGAGCCGGGGGCCGCGCGGCGCAGCCGACCGCCGTCAGGGACAACACTGCGAAAACAATCGAGGTTTTCATGTGCGGGCTCCAGCGTCTCCGGGCCTGGTGGTTGAGCTGCACACCAGAACGTACCTTGTCCTACCTCATCTCCAGATATGCGCAAGGTGAAAAAGTTGACACCTGCTAGAACGACCTTTCGGCGGTGCCCTTGAAGGGGGTTCTGGGAGGCGTGCGGAGTATGTTCAGGCCATGCAGCCTTTGCAGAGAGCGGTCACGTTCACGCTCATCGTCCTCCTCGCGTTCGGGTCGACCGGCTGCCGAAAGCTGATCCGCAAGCTCGCCGGCAAAGGCGACTACGGCTCGTCGGGCTACAGCTCCTCCGGCTCCTACGGGTCGTCGGGGTACGGGTCGTCGGGCTCGTCGGGATACGGGTCGTCGGGCTACGGCTCCTCGGGCTACGGATCGTCGAGCTCGTCGGGGTACGGATCGTACGAGGGCTCGAGCTCGAGCTCCGGCAGCTCGGCGGCCTCGACCCTCGGCTGGCGGACGTACGCGCCGGACCGCAAGTTCTCCCTCAACATGCCGGGCGCGCCGAAGGAGTCGGTGCAGCAGATCCCGAGCGCGATGGGCAACATCGCCCAGAAACAGGCGATGGCCACGCGATCGTCGTCCGCGGTCTACATGATCGCCTACATGGACATCCCGCCCGACGTGCCCTTCGACAGCAAGGCGGGCCTCGACGGCGCCCGCGACGCCGCGATCAAGAGCGCGAGCGGGCAGCTCGTCTCCGAGAAGAACATCAAGCTCGACGGCAAGCACCCCGGGCGCGCGCTCACGGTGTCGATCACGTCGCCGATCCGCGCGACCCTCCAGGCGCGCCTCTACATGGTCGGAAAGCGCTTCTACCAGCTCCAGGTGATCGTCCCCACCTCCGCCGTCTCCATCGAGGGGACGTCGCCCGACACGTTCTTCGACTCGTTCAAGCTCACGCCCTAGCCCGCTTCGAGACCTTGCCCGGCCCCCCGCGATGTCGAGCACGACGAACATCGACGGGGTCGGCGCGGTGGCCGCGCCCACGCGGAAGTCCCTCGATCACGCGGTCCGCGAAGGCGCGGCGCGGGCGAAAGGAGAGCCGGCGTTCAGGGACACGCCTTGGGCGTCGCCGCGGCGGGGGCTTCGCGGCACTCCCCCGGCGGCACGTCGTCGCGGAGGCCCCGGAACACGGGGAACCGGAGCTTCCCGTCGCTGCTCCAACCGAGATAGCGGACGCGCACCACGTACCGGGGCGCGACGTGCACGCGCACCTTGGGCTCGTACGTCCCGCGCGAGGTGGGCGTCTTCGACGCGATCGCGTCGAGGAGCGGCAGGAGCTTGTCGATCGCGCGCTCGGTGAGGCCCGAGCCCACCCGCCCGCGGAGCACGAGCTCGCCCGCGTCGTCGAAGCTCGCGACGTCGAGCGCTCCCATCCGGCTCCGGCCGCCCTCGCCGCGGGTGTAGCCGACGACGACGAAGTCCGCGTCCTTCTCGGTCTTGACCTTGAACCAGTCGGCGGTGCGGTCGCCGGGGCGGTACGGGCCGTCGAGCCGCTTGCCCACCACGCCCTCGAGGCCTCGCGCCTTGCAGAGCTCGAAGAGGGCGGTGCCGTCGTCCTCCACGCCGTCGAAGGTCGTGACCAGCGTCGCGCCGCTGACGGCGGCGGCGAGGAGCGCGCGGCGGTGCACGAGCGGGAGCGACGTCACCACGTAGGGCCCGACGGAGAGCACGTCGAACGCCACGAAGACGACGGGGACCTCGCGCCGGGCCCGCGCCACCTCGCGCTTGTCGTCGACCGCGATGCGGCGCTGGAGCTTCTCGAAGCTCGGGCGCCCCTCGTCGTCGAGGGCCACGATCTCGCCGTCGAGCAGGACGCGGTCCACGTCGAGCCCCGCCACCGCCTCCGCGATCTCGGGGTACTGGGGGGCGGCGTCGCGGCCCGACCGGTAGAACAGCCGGACCTCGGCGCCCCGCTTCTCGGCGAGGATCCGGGCGCCGTCGAGCTTCAGCTCGTAGACGTAGCCCTTGCGCGCGAGCCCGAGCCCGTCGGTCGAGCAGAGCATCGGCTTCACCCGGGCGGCGTCGAGCTCGCCGCGCGGCGCGCCGAGCGCCTCCGCGAGCTGAACAGGCGAACCGTACTCCGGGTGTTTGGCCACGTTCGATTCTACCTTGTTACGATTCGAACATGGCAGCGCGCTCGATTGGCTCCGGCACCATCTCCTTCGGCCTCGTCTCCATCCCCTTCAAGCTCTACACCGCGACGTCGGCCAAGAGCGTGAGCTTCAACATGCTGCACGCCAAGTGCGGCAGTCGCATGAAGCAGCAGTACCTGTGCCCGGTCGACAACGAGATCGTCGATCGCAAGGACATGGTGAAGGGCTTCGAGCACCAGCGCGACTCGTTCGTCCGCTTCACCGAGGACGAGCTCAAGTCGCTGGAGGCGGCGCGCACCAACTCCCTCGATCTCGTCGAGTTCGTCCCCCTCGACACCGTCGACTTCCTCTACGTGGAGAAGTCGTACTATCTCGGACCGGATAAGGGGGGCGAGCGCGCGTACCGGCTCCTGTCGGAGTCGCTCCAGCGGACGGGCCGGGTCGCGGTCGGCCGCTACGCCACCCGCGGCAAGGACAACCTCGTCATCGTGCGCCCGTACAAGAAGGGGCTCGTGCTCCACGAGGTGTACTACGCCGACGAGGTGCGCGCGTTCGACGAGGTCGAGACCGGCGGCGCGTTCGAGTTCAAGCAGGTCGAGGTCGAGCTCGCCGAGAAGCTCATCGCCGAGCTCGCGGTGGCGAAGTTCTCGCCCGAGAAGTTCAAGGACGAATACGCGGAGCGGGTGATGGCCGCGGTCGAGAAGAAGGTCGCGGGCGAGGAGTTCGTCGCGCAGCCCGAGGCGCCGAAGGCGCAGATCATCGACCTCCTCGAGGCGCTCAAGCGCAGCGTCGCGAGCGTGAAGAAGGCCGACAACGACGCCGCGGCGCCGCCGGCCGAGGCGCCGGCCGCGGCCGAGGCGCCGCCGCCGTCGGAGTCGCCGGGGCCGAAGAAGGCCGAGCCCCGCGAGAAGAAGTCGAAGAAGAAGGCCGTCGTCTGAAGAGGCGCCCGGAGCTCGGCTCTGGGCGCCGATCCAGGGGCGACAGCGTCGCGCGCACATGGCCCACGACGACCGCGCTCTTCCAGGGCGGGGCGGCGTGAGCCTCTCCGTGACGACGGGGCCGGCGCCGTCCATTCCTGGGACGGCTCCGAGCGGGCCTCGCGTGTCGTCGGCGCGACCGCCGACCGGCGCCTCAGTCGAGCGCGCTCGGTCGCCGCTTCGCCGCCGCGACGAGGCGCTGCCCGAGGTCGCTCAGGCGCTCGGCGAGCTCCGGCGGGGACTCGACCGCGAAGGGCACGTCCAGCGTCGCCGCCCACCAGGCCACGTCGTCGAGGGAGGACGCGCGCGTGACCCACCGGCACGTCCGCGCCGACAGCCCTTCCACCGCCCCGAACCGGGTGGGGATGCGCGCCCCGACGACCGTGGCCGGGGCGTCGAAGACGATCCGGGCCTCGATGGGGCGAGCGACGCTCGACACCGACCGCGCGACGTAGGTCTGGGCGTCGTCGTCCGGCAACGCGCGCGGTGTGAACCGCTCGCCGAGCGCGATCTCGCCCTCCATCCTATCCACGCGGAACGTGCGGAACCCCTCGCGGCCGCGGTCCCACGCCGCGAGGTACCAGCGGCGCTCGTAGAGCACGAGGCCGAGGGGCTCCACCGCCCGCGCGGTGGCGGCGCCGCCGCGATCGCGGTAGCCGAAGCGCGCCACCTTCGCCTCGACGCACGCCGCCCCGAGCGCCGCCACCGTGCCCAGGGCGACGGCCGGCCCGCCGTGCGGCGCGTGGACGATCGCCCGCTGGAGCGCGCGCAGGCGCCGCCGCAGGCGCACCGGCATGACCTGCTCGAGCTTCGCCATCGCGCGATCGGCGGCCTCGCGCACGCCGCGGAGCGGCCCGCTCGAGATCGACGCCACGCCGAGCGCGACCGCGAGGCTCTCGTCGTCTTCGAGCATCAGCGGCGGCAGCTCCGCACCCGCCCCGAGGCGGTAGCCGCCCGCGGGCCCGGACGTCGAGTGGACGGGGTAGCCGAGGTCACGCAGGCGATCGACGTCGCGTCGCAGGGTGCGGTCCGTGACCTCGAGCCGCTCGACGAGATCGCGCCCCGTCCAGGTGGAGCGCGCCTGCAGGAGCGAGAGCAAGCGGAGGAGCCGCGCCGAGGTCTCGAGCATGGCCGAACGATACCTCAGCACGCGGACAGAACCTGTCCTCGATGGGCAGTAAGGTCTCCGCATGTCCAACCCCGAGACCCACCACGGCGCGTGCCACTGCGGCGCCGTGAAGTTCACCGTCGACCTCGATCTCTCCCAAGGGCTGAGCCGCTGCAACTGCTCGTTCTGCCGCCGGCGTGGCGCGCTCGGCGCGATCGTCAAGCCGTCCGCGTTCCACCTCGTCTCCGGCGAGCCCTCGCTGTCCGAATACGCGTTCAACGCCCGCGTCGGGCACTACCGCTTCTGCAAGGTGTGCGGCGTGCACGTGTACGGCCACGGCACGCTCGACCTCCTCGGGGGCGCCTTCGTGTCGGTCAACGTCGACTGCATCGACGACGTCGATCTCTCCGGCGTCGAGGTGCGTTACCTCGACGGCCGCGCCGACACGTGGCAGGTGTTGCGCACCGAGATCGGGGCTCGCTGGTGACGCCCGCGCGGCGGGGCGCGCCTCAGCGCGCGACCGGGCAGTCGACGTCGCGGGCGCCGGCGCACGGCAAGCCGCGGCACTGCGGGCACGGATCGCCGCCGGCGTAGGGGCTGCACAGGCTGATGCAGCGGCAGTAGGCCGAGCAGTCCGCCGGCGCGGCCGACGCCCGTGGGGCCGAGGGCCCGCCGGCGTCCCCGGGCGCCGGCGCCCCCGGGCGGGCCTCGACCGGCGGCTCGCTGCGGCAGG
>JAEUKG010000881.1 GCA_016794325.1 Myxococcales bacterium
AAGACCCCGTCCGGGACCTACGTCGTCGCCACGACGTTCGAGGGGACGACCACGCGCGAGCTCTCGGCGAACGGTGAGCTCCTCCGGGAGAGCGGCTCCTCGCGCGGCGAGGCGCTCTCGGCGGCGCTCGCCCGAGACATCGGCGCGGCCCCCGCGGAGGGGCCGCGGGAGCGGGAGCTCGAGCGCCGCCCCGGGACCGCTTCGGGCCTCGCGCCGCAGGGCTTCTTCGAGGCCGTCGGGTGCGTCGGCAACATCATCGGCTTCGCCACGAGCCCAGGCTGGGGCACCGGTCTGCGGATGGTGGCGTCGTGCGCGTCGACGGCCCAGGACGTCAACGACGCGTACGCGCAGGGCATCGCCGACTGCCTCGACGCCGGCGGACTGTACTGCGGCCTTCACTGACCCGCCGCGCAGCGCCCGGCGCCGCAGCGGCGAGGCGGCCGGGCGTCCCGTCGCGCGCGCGTCACCTCCCCGCGTGGTGGGCGCTCGCGATCGAGCGAGGCTCTCTCCGTGGCGCCGCGCGGCTCACGCCGCCGTGCGGCTCACGGCGCCCCGCGGAGGACGGGGAGCCTCACGCTCGAGGCGTGCTCGCCGCCGGTGAGCACGCGGTGGGTCGCGGCCTTGAAGTCGGCGTCGGTCGCCTTGTAGATGTCGACGAAGGTCTGCGGGTTGCGGTCGATGAGCGGGAACCAGCTCGACTGCACCTGGACCATGATCTTGTGGCCGCGCCGGAAGGCGTGGCACGCGTCGGGGAGGGTGAAGCGCACGAGGGTGGGCTTGCCGGGCTCGAGGGGCTCGGGCTTCTCGAAGCTCTGGCGGAACTTGGCGCGCATCACCTCGCCCCGCACGAGCTGCTGGTAGCCGCCCATCTTGACCCCGTTCGGGTTTGGATCCGGATCGGGATAGTCCGACGGGTACACGTCGACGAGCTTCACCACGAAGTCGGCGTCGGTCCCGGTGGTCGTCACCCAGAGGCTCGCCTCGACGGGGCCGCAGACGACGACCTCCGACTCGAGGACGCCGGTCGAATACGAGAGCACGTCGGGGCGGCGCGACGCGAAGCGCTGGTCGTCGGTCATGTAGTCGCCGTCGATGTCGCCGCCGGGCTTGGCGCGGTAGGGGACCGGTCGCTTCGGATCGCTCGGGTAGTCGTCCCCGCCGGCGCTCGGCGGCGCCTTCTGGAGCGAGCCGTGCGGGCCGAGGTAGAGCGCCTGCGGCTTGGCCTCGGTGGGCGGCCACGCGGCGAAGCGCTGCCAGACGTTCGTGCCCGTCTCGAACACGAGCGCCTCGGCGGGCGCAGGCCCGGCCTTGCCCTTCAGGTGCCGCTGGAAGAACGGCAGCTCCACCTGGTCGCGGTAGAAGCCGGCGGTCTTCTGGCCGAACGACACGTCGCCGAGCTTGTCGCCGTCGGAGCGCGACCAGCCGCCGTGGCGCCACGGCCCCATGACGAGCACGTTCTCGGCGCCCGGGCTCTGACGCTCGAACGCCTTGTAGGTCTCGAGCGCGCCCCAGAGGTCCTCGGCGTCGAACCACCCGCCGACGGTCATGATCGCGGCCTTCTTGGTCTTGTAGTGGGGCCTCGGATCGCGCGCCTTCCAGAAGTCGTCGCGGGTGCCGTGGGCCATGCAGTCGTTCCAGAACTGGATCTCGTTCTTCAGGTATTTCGGCCCGAGCGACGACACCGGGCCGGCGGCGAGGAAGAAGTCGTAGAGATCGGCGCCGTCGTAGTCGAAGCCCCAGGTCATCGTCTTCACCGGCTGCGGGCGCGGCTTGCCGAAGCTCGCGAAGAAGTCGAACGACTGCGCGAGCATCATCGCCCCGTTGTGGTGGAAGTCGTCGCCGAGGAACCACTCGGTCACCGGCGCCTGCGGCGAGATCGCGGCCACCGCGGGGTGGGCGTCGATGGCCGCCTGCGCGGCGTAGAAGCCGGGGTACGAGACGCCCCAGAGTCCGACCTTGCCGTTGTTGCCCGGCACGTTCTTCACGAGCCAGTCGACGGTGTCCCAGGCGTCGGTCGCCTCGTCGACGTCGCCCTTCCGGGTCGCGCGCGGCCGGACGTCGACGAAGCTCCCGCCCGACATCATCCGCCCGCGCACGTCCTGGTGGACGAGGATGTAGCCCTCCTTCACGAACGCGGGCGAGGGCGCGATGCGTCGGACGACCCACTTGTTCTGCGCCGTCGGGTACGCGTCCTCGCCGTAGGGCGACACGCCGTAGGGCGTGCGGATCATCAGGATGGGATAGGTGCGCGCGCGCTCCTTGGGGACGAACACCGAGGTGTGCAGCGCCACCCCGTCGCGCATCGGCACCTTGTGCTCGTATTTCGTGTAGTGCTCGCGGAGCGCCCTCACGACGTCGGCGTCCTCGCGCAGGTCCCCCTTCACGAGGGGCTCGTCCGATGAAGGTGGAGGTGGTCTCCTCGGCTCCGCGCTCGCCGGAGGTGGGCGCCCGACGCACGCGACGGTGAGGCACGAGAAGACGACGCATCCGAGCGCGATCGAGGCGAGCGGAGAGAGCGCGGGGGCGCTTCCCGCGCGCCCGCGTGAGGCATGGAAGGTGGCACGAAACGACCCCTGCGGCATGCCGGCATCCTACCCGCCAAACGGCGGCGAGGGTGGCGGGGATGGCGCTTCGTCGGCCGCGCGGCGCGGAATTTTCCGCCAGAGCGTCGCACGCCCCGCTTGCCACCGGGGCCAAGGGGCGAGATCCTTGAAGAGCCCCCATGGGCAGAGGTTCCGATCCCCCCCAAGTCTCGGCTCTTCAGCCGGGTATGCAGCTCGGAGGCTTCCGGCTGCTCACCATGATCGCGCAAGGCGGCATGGGGACGGTGTGGCTCGCCCGGCCGATGAACGGCGCGCCGTATTACGTGGCGCTGAAGTCGATCCTCCCCGCGCACGGCGAGAACGAGCGCTTCTTCCAGATGTTCCTCGACGAGGCGCGCCTCGCGTCGCGCATCCAGCACGAGAACGTGGTGCGCGTGCTCGAGTGGGGCGAGGACGGCGGCTGCCTCTTCATCGCGATGGAGTACCTCGAGGGCGACTCGCTCCGGAAGCTCGCGCGCGGCCTCGCCAAGGCCGATCCGCGCGCGCCGTTCCCGATGGCCGTCGCGCTCCGGCTCGCGGCCGAGACGTGCGCCGGGCTCCACGCCGCGCACGAGCTGTGCGACGAGGAGGGGCGGCCTCTCGACGTCGTCCACCGCGACGTCTCCCCGCAGAACGTCATCGTCGGGCTCGACGGCCACGCCAAGCTCATCGATTTCGGCGTCGCCAAGGCGCGCTACCGGCTCGCGTCCGAGACGACGGCGGGCACGCTCAAGGGCAAGGTGGAGTACATGGCGCCGGAGCAGGTGAAGGGCGGCGTCGTGGATCGCCGCGCCGACGTCTACGCCGTCGGCGCGATGACCTACGAGCTCCTCGCCGGGCACCCGGTGCACCAATACGGCGAGGACCAGCAGATCCGCGCGCTCCACGCGCTCATCACCGGCGCCCCCCACGCGCCGCTGCCCGAACACGTGCCGCCGGCCGTGCGCGCGGTCATCGAGTGCGCGCTCTCGCGCGAGCCGAGCGCCCGCTTCGCGAGCGCGGCGGAGATGCGGGTCGCGCTCGAGCAGGCGATGGCGCAGGCGGGCATCACCGCCCCGGCCCCGGCCATCGGCGGCCTGGTGGAGCAGGCCCTCGGCGACCGCATCCGCAAGCGCAAGAAGGCCGCCGACGACGCGTCCATGGCGCTGTCGGACGGGCGCGTGCCGCCTCCGATGTCGGTGAGCGCGCTCCACGCGACACCGGGGCCGTCCCCTGGTCATTCTGGCGCGGGGGCTTCCGGCCCGGGCGCCGTCGGCGGCGCTGACGCCAGCGGCGGCTTCGGCGCGATCGCCGGCTCCTATTCCGGTACGGCTACACCGGTCTCCGCGCCGGGCGCGTGGCCCCGGCCGCCCACCGCGGCGCCGCCCTCGTACGGCGGCACCGGCGGCACCGACGCCGCGATGATGGTGGCGCCGCCGGTGCGGTCCGGGTCCGGCGCGCGCTGGGTGGTCGCGGCGTTGCTCGTCCTCGGCGTGATCGTCGGCGTCGGCGCGGCCGGCGGAGCCCTGTTCTGGATCAAGCGGCCGCACGCCGTGCCTCCCGCCGTCGCGGGCCCCTCCGACGTGCCGCCGCCGCCGCTGTCCGCCGCCGCCCCCGCGGCGCCGCCGTCGACGAGCGAGCCGCACGCCTCGGCGCCGACGACGGGGGTGGTGAGCTCGCCGAGCGCGGCGCCGAGCGCGTCGTCGAGCGCCTCGGCGAAGCCGCCCAGGCCCGTCGTGCCCCAGCCCTCGCAGGGCAGCGGGAAGCCTCGCCCCAAGCCGCTCGATCCGAACCCGAGCCCGAAGGGAGAAGACTACGGGTTCTGATGGGTCGCTCGTCTTCGGCTCTCACCGCCGCCGTCTTCATCGCCGCGCTCATCGCGCCTGTCGCGCCGGGCATCGCGTTCGCGGGTGATCCGTCCGCCGCCGAGCGTGAGTCGGCGCGCCGGCTCATGGACGAGGGGCGCGACAAGACGCGGTCGAAGGATCTCGAGGGCGCGCTCGTCGCCTACGGCAAGGCGCACGGCATCATGCACGTGCCCACCACCGGCATCGCGCTCGCGCGCACCCACCTCGCCCTCGGGCACCTCGTCGAGGCTCGCGACGTCGCGCTCGAGGTCGCCCGCTTCCCCAAAGAGAAGGGGGAGCCCGCGGTGTTCGAGTCCGCCCGCGCCGAGGCCCGCGACATCGAGGCCGCGACCAAAGACCGCATCCCGACCCTGCGCATCAAGACCAAGGGCGGGACGGCGGCGCGCGTCGCGATCGACGGCGTCGCCGTGTCGACCGCGCTCCTCGACGCGCCGGTGGCGGTGAACCCTGGCAAGCGCGTCGTCACGGTGGCGAACAGAGAAGGCGCCGAGCGCAAGGCCGAGGTCGATCTCGCCGAGCGCGACAAGAAGTCGGTGGAGCTCGAGGTGCCCGAGGACGCCAAGCCGAGCGGGCCCGGCCCCTCGTCTTCGCCGGGGCCGTCGGCGAGCGCGAGCCCGCCGCCGCCGTCTTCGGGGGGCGGGCCCGGTCGCGCGATCTTCATCGGCGGCGCGGTGATCACGGTGGTCGGCGCCGCAGCGGGGACGGTCACCGGGCTGATGACGCTCTCGAAGGCCGACGCCGTGAAGCCGCTGTGCGAGAACGGCAAGTGCGATCCCCAGGCCAAGAGCGATCTCGACGGGGGCAAGACGCTCGGCCTCGTGTCGACGGTGTCGTTCGCGGTCGCGGGCGCCGGGCTGGTCGTCGCGGTCGTGGGGCTCGTGTGGCCTTCGCCCAAGCAGACCGGCTTCGTCGTGCGCCCGCTCGTGGGGCCGGGCGCGGTCGGGGTCGGAGGGGCGTTTTGAGGGCGCGACTCCCCGTCCGCTCGCTCGTGATCGCGGGAGCGCTCGCCGCCCTCGGCGTCGCGTGCGCGAGCATCGCCGGCCTCGCCGATCTCGAGATCGCCGACTGCAAGGGCGGTCCGTGCGCCGACGCCAGCGTCGAGGGGGGGCCGTCGAGCGACGCCGGCGCCGACGCGCCGCCGAACGACTGCCCCGGCACCGGCGGCCCGTCCGGGGTCCGCCAGCGCGAGGGCGCCATCAACTTCTGCGTCGACTCGAGCGAGGTCACCTTCGGGCAATACCGCGCCTTCGTCACCGCGAAGGGGAGCGACACCGCGGGCCAGCCGCCGGAGTGCGCCTGGAACACGAGCTTCGCGCCGGCCAGCACCGGCTCCGACGACGACCCCGTCGTCAACGTCGACTGGTGCGACGCGTACGCCTTCTGCAAGTGGGCCGGCAAGCGCCTGTGCGGGAAGATCGGCGGGGGGGCGCTCGCCGAGGGCCAGGTCGGTGAGGCGGCCTCGAACCAGTGGCTCTTCGCGTGCTCGGGGAACGGTCGTCAGGCCTATCCCTACGGGGGTAGCTTCGACCCCACCCGCTGCAACGTGATGACCGACGCCGGCAGCTCGCCGGTGAAGACGACGCCGGGCTGCGAGGGCACCTCGCCGGGCCTCTTCGACATGGTGGGCAACGTCTGGGAGTGGATCGACGCCACCTGCGTCAAGGCCGACGGCGGGACCGGCGACGGGGGAGTGGTGGACGGGGGCCCGGCGACGGACCTGTGCTCGGCGCGCGGCGGCTCGTACGCCAACCCGGGCGGGATCACCCCGCGCCAGCTCAACTGCGAGGTCAACATCCGCGCGCCGCGCCAGCAGCGCTTCCGCGACGTCGGCTTCCGCTGCTGCAGCGATCCCTGACCCTCCGGCGGCGCGCGGTCGTGTAGCATCGCGCCCCCATGAGCCACCGCCCGATGGACGCGCTGCGCGCGTCGGTGCCGTTCTTGCGATGGATGCAGACGTCCCGTTACGTCGCGCGCCAGCACGACCCCGGCATCGCCGACTTCATGTTCGGCAACCCCCACGACATGCCGATCCCTGCGTACGTCGCCGAGCTCGCGCGGAGCGTCGTGCCCCGCGATCGGTCGTGGTTCGCCTACAAGATGAGCGAGCCGCCGGCGACGGCGGTGGTGGCGCGGACGCTCTCGGAGCGCACGGGGCTCGAGTGGGACCCGGCCGACGTCTTCATGACCAACGGCGGCTTCGCGGCGATCGCGGTCGCCCTCCGCACCCTCTGCGGCCCCGGCGACGAGGTGGTGTTCCTCTCGCCGCCGTGGTTCTTCTACGAGCTCCTCGTCCTCGCGGCGGGGGCGAAGCCGGTGCGGGTGCCGATCGCGCCGCCGCGGTTCGACCTGCCGGTCGCGGCGATCGCGGCGGCGGTGGGCCCGAAGACGCGCGCCGTGCTCGTGAACTCGCCCCACAACCCCAGCGGCCGCGTGTGGAGCCGGGCCGACTTCGAGGCGCTCGCGAGCGCGCTCGCCGCGCGGTCTGCGGAGATCGGGCACCCGGTGTGGATCCTCTCCGACGAGGCCTACGCCAAGGTCGTCTTCGACGGCCGCGCCGCGGCGAGCCCGGCGGCGGTCTATCCGCACACGGTGGTCTTGTACTCCTACGGCAAGCAGCTCCTCGCGCCCGGCCAGCGCGTCGGCTACGCCGCGGTGCCACCGACCGCGCCCGGGCGCGAGGAGCTGCGCGAGGACATGACGATGGCCCAGTGCGCGACCGGCTTCGCGTTCCCGAACGCCCTCTTGCAGCACGCGCTGCCCGACATCGAGCGGCTGTCGATCGATCTCGCGGCGCTCCAGGCGCGTCGCGATCGCTTCGTGCCAGCGGTGCGCGCGGCCGGCTTCGAGGCGACGATGCCGGAGGGCACGTTCTACGTCCTCGTCCGCGCCAAAGACGGCGACGACGCCGCGCTCGTGGACCGGCTCGCCGATCGGGGCGTCTTCGTGCTCCCGGGCGCGATCGTGGAGCTCCCGGGGTGGGTGCGTGTCTCACTCACCGCGAACGACGCGATGGTCGACCAGGGAATCCAAGCATTTCGAGAGCTTGGCTGAGGGAAGGGGAGGGGCGCCGCGCGTGTTTCGTCGGAGCGTGTCACACCGAGCCCCGCCGCGCGACAAACCCTCCGAATGACCGCCACCCCGCTCCCCGAAGCCACCCTCCGCCGTCACGTCGAGGACCCGACCGCGCTCTCGCGCCTGCGGGCGCTCGTGCGGCGGCGCGTCCCGGAGCGCGACGCCGAGGACGTGGTGCAGACGGTGGTGTGCGACGCGCTCGCGTCGGCGTCGAAGCCCGAGCGCGACTCGGACGTCCCGCGATGGATCGCGGGCATCGCTCACCACAAGGTCGCCGACTACCACCGGCGCGGCGCGCGCGAGCTCCTCGATCCCGACGCCGCCGACGCGCGGGGAGTCCCGCCGGCGCCGCACGAGGCGCGCGACGTGCTCGAGCGGATCCGGGGCGAGGCCGCCGCGAGCCCCGAGCAGGCGCGGACGCTCGACTGGGTGGTGCGCGAGCACGACGGCGAGGAGCTCCGGGCGATCGCGGTCGCGGAGCGCCTCGCGCCGACGCTGGTGCGCAAGCGCGTGTCGCGCTTCCGCATCGCGCTGCGGAGCCGCTTCGCCAAGGCGAGCCTCGCCTTCGTCCTCTTGCTCGGCGCGGGCTACGCGGTCGGCGAGGTCGCGGAGCGGGCGCGCGGCGGGAGCGTCGACGAGCCGCGCATCGCCGCCGAGCCCTCGGCGTCGCCGGCGCCGACGGCGGCGCCCTCGCCGTCCGCGAGCGTGGTGCACCAGCGCGCGCTCGGGACGTGGAAGGTGGCGAAGGTCGTGCGCCTCGACATCCCCGATCCCCACCTCCGCGAGCTCGCGACCAAGATCGGGCCCGGAGCGACGGTGACGATCGAGGAGCGCCGCGCGGTGTTGGTCGCGGCGCCGGCCTCCACCACGCTCACCCTCACGACGGCGGCGCAGGGCGGAGAGGTGACCTACGTGCTCACCGGCGATCGGGGCCCGGTCCTGCGCGGCACCGGGCGCCTCGAGCCGTCGGGCGAGCTGCGGGTGCGCTTCAAGTCGGGGCCCAACTCGGGCGAGGTGCTGCTCGAGCGCGTCGCGCGCTGACGCGTCGGCGGGCGGCCCAAGGGCGCCGCCCTTCAGGTGTCAGAGGCGCGTGGCCGAGGCCCCGAGCCTCGCCGGAAGGAGTGGTCCGTGCCGAGAGCCCGCAGCGCCCTCGCGATCGGGGCCGCGTGCGCAGCGCTCGCCGCCGCGTGCGCGAAGCCCCGCCAGGCCAAGAGCCCCGAGGAGCCGGTGCCGGAGTGGCTCGTGAGCTCCGTCGCCGGCGCGGGTGACGCCTGCGTGGCGCGCGCGCGCGAGGCGCACGCGATCCGCGCCCGGCTCGCGTGCGCCCCGTTCGCGCGTCCGGTGTCCGCGTGGGGCCCGCCGCCGCGCGGGCGCGCGCCTCGGCCCTACTGCCCGGTGCGGGTGCGCGTGGTCGGCGAGCAGGTCGTGGCCGAGAGCCGGAGCGCTACCGGCGGCTTCGACGACCTGCCGTTCGAGGACTGCCCGCCGTACCAGTACTACGCGCGCCACGTGATCGAGGTGGAGGACGGGTGGCTCGTCGCCTACGAAGGTGCATTCTACAGCCAGATCGTCTGGCGCAGCCGAGACGGCGCCGACGAGCAGCTCGTCTCGGCGGCGCGCATCACCGGGTTCGTGCGCGCGCCGAGCGGCGCGGTGCTCGGCCTCGCGATCGCCCGGGTGCGCCTCGGGCGCGGCGCGGTGGTGCGCTTCGAGCGGACGCCGAAGGGGTGGGCGCTGCGCCTCGTGTCGATCCTCCCGCTCGAGCCGAGCCCGGCGGTGTTCGACGACGGCGGCGTGCTCGTCGGCTTCGCCAAGGGGTTCGTCTTCCGCGCCGACGAGGCGGGCCACGTGGAGAACGTGGCGTACGTCGCGCGGGACGTCGGCCACGTCGGGTCGATCGCCAAGACGGGCGCGGGCAGCTACTACCTCGGGCTCGAGTGCGGGGTGCTGAAGATCCGCGCCGACGCGCACGTCGAGGAGTGGTGGTCGGCGCGCGGAGGCGCGACGGGGCGGTGGAGGGGGTGCGACGAGGAGGAGGAGGAGGTCGAGGGGGGCGGGGCGGTCAGCAGCGTGGGACGGTGAGGTCGTCGCGGACGTCGCGGTCGCTAACACCGCGACCGTTTGCATTGATCTCGTCCGAGATCTCGTCGTTGGCGCCTGCGGTGCGTGCTCAAAGCCGGGAGGCTGTTCCGCGCGCGCCTCGGCGCCGCCTCGACCTCTCGAACGATCTCAACGCAACCGGTC
>JAEUKG010000934.1 GCA_016794325.1 Myxococcales bacterium
GAAGGACGCGCGCGCGCGCGACCCCGAGGTCCGGGCCGCCCTCGCCGCCGACGGGAAGGTGCCCCACGAGCACGTCGTGCGTGTCATGGACCTCTTGCGCCAGGAGAGCATCCTCAAGTTCGCTCTCCAGGTGCAGCCCCCCCGGTGATCCCATGAGCGCCCTGCCCAAGCCGTCGTCGTGGTTCGTGAGCGCCGCCCTCCACGGCGCGGCCTTCGTGTGGCTCCTCACGCGCGTCGCCGGCGCGACCGAAGCGGCCACGCCCCGCCCGAGCTTCGAGATCGAGATGACGCCGCCCCCGGCGGCCCCGCCGCCCGCGCCCGTCGAGACTTCCACGCCGCCGCCCGAGCTGGTAGCTCCGAGCGCGGTCAAGAGCCCGCCGATCGTGGACCCAGCCCCGACCTCCACTCCGCCGCCTCGCGCGACGCCCCGAGCCCCGGACGCGCCGCCCTCGCCGCCCGCCGACGCGCCGCTCGATCTCACCGGCACGACGCTCTCGGACGATCGCGGCGGGTTCGCGGTGCGCGCCGGGAGCGGCGCGCCGATGACCGGCCCCATCGGGCCCGGCGGCGGCGGCGCCCGCCCGACCCCTGCCGCGAAGACGGCCCCGTCGGGCGCCGAGCGGCCGAGCGGCGCCGCGCGGCCCCTCGAGATCACGCCGCGCGAGAGCCTCTCGAGGCTGCCGAGCCCGCCGGACCTCGCGGGGGCGCTCCTCGCCCACTATCCCGTCAGGGCCAAGGAGCTCGGCGAGTCGGGCGCCGCGACCCTGTCGCTCGTGGTCAGGCCCGACGGCCGGGTCGGCGCGATCGAGGTCCGCTCCGCGTCGTCGCCCGAGTTCGGGCAGGCCTGCGTCGAGACGGTGCGCCCCAGCACCTGGGCGCCCCCGCTCGACAAGGACGGTCGGGTGACCGCAACACGTGTAGGATACACATGTCGCTTCGACGTCCACTGACGCTCGCCGCGCTCGCCCTCGGGTGGCTCGCCCCCGCGGCCGCCGCCGCGGAGGTGCGCGCGCGCGGCTTCCCCGACGCCGAGGCCGCCGCGCTCGAGGCCGAGCTCGCGGGAACGGGCGCGGGCCGCCGCGACGGCGTGATCGAGGTGACGCTCGACCGCGCCCGAGGCGTGATCGTCGTGCGCTTCAGCCCCGCGGCCGGGGCCCCGGTGGAGCGCGAGGTGCCCGCCGACGCGGACGCGGAGGCGCGCTCGCGCACGCTCCGCTGGCTCGTCGACAACATGACCCGCGACGAGGCGGCCGAGCTCGTGGACGCGCTCGGGCCCCGCCCCGCGCCGCCGCCGCTCCTCGCGGTCGACGTCCCGCCGCCGGACGCGCCGGCGCCGCCGCGCGCGCTCGACCCCTGCGCCGGCCCCCACCCGTACTGGCCGGTCTCGGCGGCGCTCGCCTCGCCGTTCTCCGTCCCATGGGCCCCGCCGCGCACCCACCTCGCGCTGTCGCTCCTCTACCAGGACGTCGCCCAGCTCGACGGCGCCGGGTTCGGCGCCGCGTTCCGGGTGCGCTGCGACACGAACGGGGCCCTCTTCGCCGAGGCGCTCACCATCACCCAGGGCGCGGTGCGCGGCGCGGTGGTGAGCTCCGGCGCGGCGGTGGCGACGGGCGACGTCGACGGCGCGCTCGTGTCGGCCGCGCTCAACGTGCAGACTGCACGTACCCGCGGGGCCCTCGTGTCGGGCGTCCTCAACGTCCACACCGGCCCCGCGTACGGCGCCGTCGTCGCCCCCTTCAACGTCTCGACGGGGGACGTCGGCGGGCTCCACGCCGCGCTGCTCAACGTCTCCACCCGCCCGGTGGCGGGGGCGCAGCTCGGGTTCGCGAACGTGGGCGACAGCTTCACCGGCCTCCAGATGAGCTTCCTCAACGTCGCCTTCGGCGGCGAGTCGGTCGGCTCGCAGGTCGGGTTCGTCAACGTCGCGCGCAAGGTGAAGGGCTCGCAGGTCGGCTTCTTCAACGTCGCCGAGGAGGTCGACGCCGCCGTGGGGCTCGTGTCGGTGTCGTGGGCCAAGCGCCTCCGGCCCTACGCGTGGGCGAGCAACCTGAAGCCGATCCAGGTGGGCCTCGTGCTCGAGGGGAAGCGCATGTTCAGCGCCGTCAACCTCGGGCGGCTCGCGAGCAACATCCAGGACGGGGAGATCGTCCTCGGCGCCGAGCTCGGCGTGCACGTCTGGAGGAACGACGACGAGGGCTTCCTCTGGGACGTGGTCGCCGGCGTCGACGGCGAGGCGACCGACAAGCCCAACATCGTCGGCTATGGGCGCTGGGGGACGCGGGTGGGATACCGCTTCATGTCTCGCCTGGCGCCCTACGTCTACGCCGGCAACGCGCTGATCGGCGAGGCGCGGGGCGACCCTCCGGAGTCGACCGGCCCCCCCAAGCTCGTCTTCGAGCTGGGTGGAGGTGCGATATTCTGACCTCCAACGGCGCATTTCGCGCTTTCGCATTGAACGAGCTCCCCGCGAGCGGGAACTCACGACCGGGTGCTCACCGCCACGTCCACGCTCAGCTTCCTCGACGCCGATTCGGAGGCGCTCGTCGACCGCCTCCGGCGGAACGACCGGGCGGCGCTCGCCCAGGTGTACGACCAGCACCACGCGGCCGCGCGTGGCCTCGCGCGGCGCGTGGTCGGCGACGACGCGCTCGCCGAGGACCTCCTCCAAGAGGTCTTCCTCGCCTTGCCCAACGCCGCGCGCGGCTTCGAGGGCCGCTCCCAGCTCCGCACCTTCGTCCTCTCCATGGTCGTCAACCACGCCAAGCACTACGTCCGCGCCGCCGCCCGCCGCCGGGCGATGGCGGAGCGCTTCGGCCGCGAGCCGCGGGCGGTCTCGCTCGACGGCGAGACCGAGGCGTCGCGCGCCGAGATCGCCCGCCTCCTCGAGCGCGCCCTCGACGAGCTGCCGCTCGACCAACGCGCGGCGTTCGTCCTCCTCGAGGTC
>JAEUKG010000994.1 GCA_016794325.1 Myxococcales bacterium
GTTGATGTTAGTCAATTTTTGGCTGACGCCTACAAAAAACCGACGGTCGGCCGGCCGGGGGACCCGAGCGTCGGGGGAGCGCGGCCTCCCCCGACCCGAACGGGATGGTCAGGCGGCGAGCTCTTCGCTCTCGCTCGCCTCGGCGTCGACGATGGCGGGCGGGGGCACGCTGTCGAGCTCCACCGAGCCCGCGGGCAGCGCGGCCTGAGCGCGACGACGCGCGGCCTGCTCGCTCATGACGAGCGAGGCGACGTAGCCGTAGCCGAAGGTGAAGAGCATCGCGAACGGGGTCGCGAACCAGTGGCCGGTCTGGATCGACGCGGCGACCGAGCCGAGCGACAGCGCGCAGAGGGCGATCTCGGTGAGCGGAAGGTCGGCCCGCGCGTGGTAGCGGCTCTTCTTCTCGCCGGCCTTGGGGGTGCGGACGAACTCGCCCGCCATCTGGCTGAGGCCCTCGACGACGGCCTTGGTGAGGTGCGGCGCGAGGCCGGCTCCCACCGCGAGCAGGGCCGGGAGCTGCTTGAGCGCCTCGACGCGGCGGCGGCCCTGGGCGGCCTCGGCCATCGCGTAGAACGCGGCGAGCGAGCCGGTCGTGCCGATGCAGAGCGGCAGGTCGATGAGGAGCATCGTCTGCGGGTTGGTGGCCGGCATCAGAATGAGCGCCGGCAGGAGCAGGACGCTCAGCACCACCATGAGCGGGTAGGCGAAGTGCGGCGTCATGTGGAAGAACGCCTCGACGCGCTGCGAGAGCGTGAGATCCGACGAGAGCGTGCGCTTCATGAGCTTGCGGCACACCTGGACGGTGCCCTTGGCCCAGCGGAACTGCTGCGCGCGGAAGGCGCTCACGTCCTCGGGGAGCTCGGCCGGGGTGACGACGTCCTCGCGGTAGACGAACTTCCAACCCTTCATCTGGGCGCGGTAGGAGAGGTCGAGATCCTCGGTGATCGTGTCGTGCTGCCAGCCGCCGGCGTCCTCGATGGCGTCCTTGCGCCACATGCCGCCGGTGCCCGAGAAGTTGAAGAGCCAGCCCGCGGCGTGGCGCGCGCGGTTCTCCACCAGGTGGTGGCCGTCGAGCATGAGCGCCTGGACGCGGGTGAGGAGCGAGTGGTCGCGGTTCAGGTGGCCCCAGCGGGCCTGCACCATGCCGACCTTGGCGTCGTCGAAGTGGGGGACGAGGCGGCGCAGGAAGTCCGGCTGCGGGAGGAAGTCGGCGTCGAAGATGCCGACGAGCTCGCCCTTGGCGACCTTGAGCCCGGCGTCGAGGGCGCCGGCCTTGTAGCCGGTGCGGTCGACGCGGTGGATGTAGACGATGTCGAGGCCGGTCTCGCGGAGCGCCTCGACGTGGGCGCGCACGATGCCGCGCGTCTCGTCGGTCGAGTCGTCGAGGACCTGGATCTCGAGCTTCTCGCGCGGGTAGTCGATCTTGGCGACGTGATCGAGGAGCCGGTGCGCGACCGTGGCCTCGTTGTAGAGCGGGAGCTGGATCGTCACGTGGGGCACGTCGTCGGCCGACACGTTCTCGGGCAGGGCGGGGACGCCGTCCTTGAGGGCGGCCATCTTCTTCCGCAGCCGCAGGCAGGTGAGCACGAGGTGCGAGCGGTGGAGGCCATACATGGCCAGGAGGAGGAGCACCGCGAAGTACGCCACGCAGAGAATCCAGTGCATGCGGAGGAGCTAAGCACCGGTGACGCGGTGCATTGTCATCGACTTGTAAATCGTTGCACCCCTTTGTGCGCTCTGTCGCACATGCCCCCCATTCCGCAGCCCATCTCGAGATTTTGTCGCTTATGCAAGCACTTATGGCGGCTCGGAGCCCCCGAGGCTTGGAGGGGGCCGACGGCGCCGCCGGAGGGTTCGTCGCGCGTGCGTTGACGCAGCGCACCGGTCACGGTAGCCCCGGGCCACTTTGATGAGCCCGCTCCACCTGCGAGGGTGTCGGCTCCTCGACCCCCGAAAGGGCGTCGACCGAGAGACCGACGTGGTCGTGTCCGAGGGCCGAGTGACCGCGATCGAGCGGGGGGCGAGGGCGCCGTCGGGGGCGCGGGTGATCGAGGGCAAGGGGCGGCTGCTCGTGCCCGGGCTCGTGGACATCCACGCGCACCTGCGCGAGCCGGGCGAGGAGTACAAGGAGGACATCGCGTCGGCGTCGGCGTCGGCGGCCGCGGGCGGCTTCACGGCGGTGTGCGCGATGCCGAACACCAAGCCCGCGAACGACTGCCGGGCGGTGACCGAGCTCATCGTGAACCGCGCCCGCGAGGTCGGCGGGGTGCGGGTGTACCCCATCGGGGCGATCTCGAAGGGGCTGAAGGGCGAGGCGCTCACCGAGGTCGGCGAGCTCAAGGACGCGGGCGTGGTCGCGCTCTCGGACGACGGGCGGCCGGTGATGAACGCGGCGCTCATGCGCTACGCGCTCGAGTACGGGCGCACCTTCGGCCTCACGGTGGTGCAGCACGCCGAGGACCTCCACCTGTCGGAGGGAGGCTCGATGCACGAGGGCGCGTGCTCGACGCGCGCCGGTCTCCGCGGCGCGCCGGGCCAGGCCGAGGACGTGATGGTCGCGCGCGACATCGCGCTCGTCGAGCTGACCGGCGCCCGCTACCACGTGGCCCACGTGTCGACGGCGCGCGCGGTCGCGCTCGTGCGCGACGCCAAGCGCCGGGGGCTGCCGGTCACGTGCGAGGTCACGCCGCACCACCTGACGCTGACCGACGAGGCGTGCCTCGGGTACGACACGTCGACGAAGGTGAACCCGCCGCTGCGCACGTCCGCGGACGTGGAGGCGTGCCTCGCCGGCCTCGCCGACGGGACGATCGACGCGATCGCCACCGACCACGCGCCGCACACCGGCATCGAGAAGGACGTCGAGTACGACTGCGCCGCGTTCGGCATGATCGGCTTCGAGACCGCGCTCGGGCTCGCGCTGCGGCTCGTGAAGCGCGGCGTGATCTCGCTCGAGGTCGCGATCGAGCGGCTCACGAGCGGCCCCGCGCGGGTGCTCGGGCTGCCGGGCGGCACGCTCGACGTCGGCGGCGCCGCCGATCTCACCTTGATCGACCTGTCGGAGCGCTGGGTCGTCGACCCGGCGGCGATGCGCTCGAAATGCCGCAACACGCCGGTCGCGGGCTGGGAGCTCGAGGGTCGCGCGGTGCTCACCGTGGTCGGGGGCAAGGTGGT
>JAEUKG010001042.1 GCA_016794325.1 Myxococcales bacterium
GATCGCGTACGGCTGCGGCGACGATCCGGAGGCCAGCCCCGGGTCGGACGACGCGGGCGCGTCGAGCTCGTCGAGCTCCGGCGCGGCGTCGAGCTCCGGCGGGTCTTCGAGCTCGGGTGGATCGAGCTCCGGCGGGTCTTCGAGCTCGGGCGGGTCTTCGAGCTCGTCGAGCGGCGGCGACGCCGGCAAAGACGCGACGCTGGACGCGAGCCAGAGCGATGCGAGCGACGCCGCGGTCGACGCCTACGAGGCGGGGCCGCCGCCCGGTCCGCTGTCGCCGACGTACGTGGACTACGACATCAACCACGTGCTCATCGCGGGCCAGAGCAACGCGATCGCCGCGAGCGCCACCCCCGTCCTCACGACCGCGCAGCCGTACGGCAACGTGATGCTCAACGGCGGCGTGCTCCGCTCGGCGTTCGCGCCGATCACGTCGTTCGTCCCCATGGTGGAGTCGGGCCGCGAGAGCAGCACCTCCGGCTTCGCCAACCAAGCCACCTACCTCGCGATGCAGGAGTACGAGTTCGGGGCCCGCGCCGGCTATCCCGACAAGCATGACGTCCTCGCCGGCATCCACGGCCGCAGCGGGCACACCTACTGGTGCCTTCGCAAGGGCGGCTGCGACTGGCAGCCCTCCACCGCGTTCGCCCAGGCGCTCTTCGAGGTGCAGGGCGCGAAGAACTACGCCGACGGCCTCGGCAAGTCCTACGTCGTCCGCGGGATCAACGCCATCCACGGCGAGAGCGACGACGACGACTACACGATGCACGGCGGCAACCCCACCGAGTACCCCAACACCGGGACCGACGGGACGCCGAACAAGATCAAGAACTACGACGACGCGCTCGTCGAGTGGCAAGAGGACTACGAGCGCGAGATCAAGGCGATCACCGGCCAGGCGCAGCCGATCCCGCTCTTCATCTCGCAGCTGAGCGGGCGCACGTACACCACCTACAGCCCGGTGGCGCCGATGCAGCTCAAGGCGCACGTGCGCGCGCCCGGCAAGGTCGTGCTCATCGGCCCGGCCTACCAGCTCACCTTCCTGAGCGACTGCCAGCACTTCACCAACCACGGCCAGCGGCGCCTCGGCGAGTACTTCGCCAAGGTGTACGCCCGCGTGATCTTCGGCGGCGAGAAGTGGGAGCCGGTGCGGCCGAAGATGATCACGCGCGTGGGCACCGTCGTCACCGTGCAGTACCACGTGCCGAAGCCCCCGCTCGTGCTCGACACGATGCGCATCACGAACCCCGGCCGCTACGGGTTCGACTTCTACGACGGGAGCGCGTCGCCGCCCAGCATCACCGGCGTCGCCGTGACGGCGCCCGACACCGTGACGATCACCCTCTCGAAGGTCCCCACCGGGCCGAAGCCGCGCCTCACCTACGCGGAGAACGCCGCCCCGCAGCCGAACGCGTGCCCGGGCGATCCGTTCGGCGCCCGAGGCAACCTGCGCGACTCCGACGACACCGTGTCGCGGAGCGGCTACGAGCTCTTCAACTGGGGCGTGATCTTCGACGAGGTCGTGCCCTGAAGAGCGGCCGAGGTCAGCGGGCGCAGCGCCCGCCGACCTTGCCGTACTGGAACGACACCGGCTTGAGGTCGCCGGCGCCGATCAAGAGCTCGTTCTCGGCGACGTTCGAGAGGTAGTTCTCGCTGCGACGAGCGTGGCCCTCGAAGCTGTAGCCCACGAGCGCCACGTGGGGGAGGTTGCCGGAGTAGCGGAGCGTGCCCGGCACGCCGCGCCGCGTGCACGCCGTCTCCCCCGGGCCCGGGGTCGAGCTCACGTCGCACACGTCCTTCACGGGGTTCGCGCCCGGGTTCACCGCGGCGGTGGGCCACGCCGTCTCCATGAAGTTGCCGCCGACGTCGAACCACCCGTCGCCGGAGGCCGACGTGATCTCGGTGACGTCCAGCATGAAGCGTCCGGGCGCCGCGATCGCCGGCGTGTCGTCGTTGGCCGGGTTGTGGCCGGCGAACGGGTATTGGTAGAAGTAGTTGTCCTGCGGGTTGACGCACCCGGGCCACGCGGCCGGGCTGCACGCGGCGCCGTGGCCGTTGCGCCAGTTGAAGTCGCCCACGGGCAAGAGCGCGTTCCACGGCACGTACACCGTGGTCGCTCCGACCGCTTGCGGGTGGCGGCCCCACACCTCGCGGTAGTCCTTGGTGCGCGCGAGCTCGCCGCCGTCCCAGGCGCAGAACGACGCGAGCATGAGCGCCATCACGCAGTTGACCGGCTTCTCGTCGAGGATCTCGCGCGAATACATGCGCTTGCCGTCGGTGCCGCCGGCGACGGGGTTTCCGATGCCGTAGCCCTTGAGATCCGCGGGCGGCTGCCAATACGTCGGGTGCCCGTAGGAGTCGTTGCCGACGTAGCAGCCGTCGAGCGAGTTGATCGGATCGAGCGGGAAGGCGCCGAGGTGGACCGGCAGCGGCGTCGCGCCGTTCGGGCCTGCGTGATCGGGCAGGATGTCGAGGAGGCCCGGGTAGCCCTGGAGCACCTCGTCGAGCTGCGTGCCCGGGTGCGCCATCGCGTAGGCCTTGGCCCACGCGCGCACGTTGGGTACCCCGGCGTGGGGGGGGCGCCCCCCCGCGCTGTCACCGCCGCGGGGGCCGCCCGGGGGCGCCTTGCGAGAG
>JAEUKG010001124.1 GCA_016794325.1 Myxococcales bacterium
CGTGGTGCTGGCGCTCCTCGACGGCGGAGGCTTCGACCCCGAGCTCGGCGCGCGGCCGATGAAGCGGGCCATCGCGCGGATGATCGAGGCCCCGGTCGCGGAGCTCCTCCTGCGGGGTGAGCTCACCCGAGGCGACGTCGCGATGCTCGGCGTCGACGCGGGGGCCATCACCGTCGACGTCGTTCGGCAGCGCTCCGCCTGACGCGGCGCGAGCGACGGGCTACGATCGCCGTCGATGGTGTTTCGCGCGCCGGCGCTCCGCGCCCGCACGGGGAGGGTCGCCTACGGGCCCTTCCCTATCCGTATCGGACTGCTCCTGGGGTCGGTCGGCGTGCTGGTCCTCGGCGTCATCGTGTTCGCGATCGCGATCGAGCGCGAGGAGGTGCGGTGCGACGCGGCGGGGGCCTGCGTCGCCGACGGCAGGATCGCGCGGCCGCGGAGCTTCGCCGCCCGCGAGGTGAAGGACGTGCGGGTGGTCGAGGAGCGCGGCTCCAAGGGCGGGACCTACGGCGTGGTCGTGATCGACGCGCCGCCGCAGCAGCTCCGGCTGATGCGCACCACCCCGCGCGACGCGGCGATCGCGGCCGGCGAGCTCCGCGCCGGCTTCGCCCGCCGCGAGCCCTTCGCGGTCGCGGTGGACGGCCCGATCTGGATGGTCGCGATCGCGATCGGCGCCCTCGCCGCCGCGATCGCGATGGTGCGGAGCGCGCTCTTCGGGATCGGTCGCCTCGACCTCGAGCTCGCCCAGGGCGGCGCGGCGCTCCGCGTCACCCGGCGCGTCTTGGGGATCCCGGTCGGCGCCCGCGAGCTCTCGCTCGAGGGCGTGCGCGACGTGTCGGTCGAGCACGGGAGGATCTCCACCTTCTTCACCGCGCGGGGCCAGCTACCGCCGGCGTGCGGGCGGCTCCTCCTGCACGACGCCGACGGCTCGAAGCGGCCGGTGACCGAGCCGTCGTTCCCGGGGACCGTCGTGCACCTGCGGGCCGCCATCGCCCTCCGCGCGGCGCTCGAGCTCGAGCCGCGCCCGGGCGGCGTGGAGGACGAGCTCGCGCGCACGCCGCTCACGGTGACGCCCCTCGGCTCGCGGATCGGCTTCGCGTGGCTCGGGATCTGCACCGGCTCGCTGGTGGGCGCGGGGGCGACCGCCATCGTCGCGTTCGCGGTCCGCGCGGCCACCGGCGTCGCGCCCGACACGGTGATCATCCTGCCGGGCGCGGGCCTCGGCGCGGCGTCCGGGGTCGCGCTGTCGTTGTATTTTACACGCGCCCGGCTGCCACGCTGAGGGGGCGGAGTCGAGCCCGGAGGCCGCGTGCCCGCTCGCCGTCGGTGTGTTACGTTGTGTGTCACATGAAGCGGCGCGCCGGAAAGACCGTCACCTTCTCCATCTCCGTCGACGAGGAGACGCAACGGATCCTGAAGGCCGAGGCGAACCGCAGCTACGGCGGCAACGTCTCCGCGCTCGTCTCCGCCATCGCGAAGGAGGCGAAGCGCCAAGCCGCGCTCGACTGGCTCCTGCAACGCGCAGCGCGGCCGCCCATGACCGAGGTGGAGCGCGACGCCTTCTTGGCAGAGATCGACGGCGCGCCGAAGGCCAAGCGTCGGCGCGGTAGGGCCGCGTGATCGTCCGCGGGATCACCCTGGACACCGGAGCCCTGGTCGCGATCGAGCGCCGCAAGCAGCGTGGCACGCAGCTCCTCGAGCTCGCCAGGCGGAGGCTCGCGGTCCTGGCCGTCCCCGTGCCCGTCGTCGCCGAGTGGTGGCGGGGGCGCACCGACGTTCGCGAGCGGATCCTCGACGCGGTGAGCGTCGAGCCGCTCACGCTCGCCACCGCGAAGTCGGCGGGGGAGGCGCTGGCGTCGGTGCCCCGGTGCACCGCGGTCGACGCGATGGTGATGGCCTTCGCCGCGGCGCGGGGGGACGCTGTGTTCACCGGAGACACGGACGACCTCGAACGGCTGCGCGCGTTCTTCCCGACGGTGCGAGTCCTGGGCTGCAGCGGGGGTGGCTGAGGCGCGCCGCCTGCGGGGAGCGCGCGGCCGCGCTCACGGGGGACCATCCTGGAAGAGATACACCGCGCCCGCGTTCGGCGCGGAGTGGTCGTTCGGGTCGCCGTCGACCCCGAGCGCCGCGCTGTCCTCGCCGGGAGCCCCCACGGCGAGGGTGCGGCCATCGCCCGAGAT
>JAEUKG010001139.1 GCA_016794325.1 Myxococcales bacterium
ATGTCGGGCCCGTAGTCGTGGAGCATTCCCACCACCTGCGCGGCCGGGTCCGAGCCCTTCGGCACGTAGCGTTCGGTGGGCACGAGCACGCGGACGTCGTCGCGGGTCCGGTCCCCGTCGACGATCCACTTCACCCCCGTGTCGGCCTCGAGGCGCGCGGCGAGGCGCTCGGCTCGCGAGCCGGTGTACGTCGGCGCCTCCGGTTCGTCGGAGCCGCAGTGCGCGCTGCCGAGGGCCATGAGCGCGCCGAGCGCGGTGAGGGTGAGCGGACGGGTGAGACGGAGTCGACCGACGGAACGCATGAGACCACCTCCACCCCGCCTGTCGGCCGCGGGCGGGCGGAGTTGCGCGTTAAGTCGCGCGGCGGTCCGTCAGCGCGCGGCGGCGACGAAGGCGCGCACCTTCGCGGGGTCCTTCACCCCTGGGGCGCTCTCGACGCCGCTCGCGACGTCGACGCAGAAGGGCCGCACGACCGCGACCGCGCGCGCGACGTTGTCGGGCGTGAGCCCGCCGGCGAGGGTCAGCTTCCGGGCGCGCGCGAGCTCGGCCACGAGGGACCAGTCGAAGCTGTGCCCCGTGCCGCCGAGCGCCCCCCCGGGGGCCTTGGCGTCGCACAGGACGTAGTCGCCGGGGTAGCTCGCCGCGCGGGCGACGTCGGCGGGCTCGGCGACGCGGATCGCCTTGTACGCGTGGGGGAGGAGGGGCAGGAGCGCCTCCGGGGGCTCGTCGCCGTGGAGCTGGAGGCACTCGAGCCCGACCTCGGCCGAGAGCGCGCGGAGCTCGGGCTCGGCGAGGTCGGCCACGACCCCGACGACGAGGACGCGGCCCCGCACCGCGTCCGCGATCGCGCGGGCGAGGTCCGTCGTGACGCGCCGAGGGCTCGAGGGCACGAAGTTCAAGCCGATCGCGTCGACGCCGGCGTCGGCGCACATCCGTGCATCATGCACGGACGTGACCCCGCACACCTTCACCCGGGCCATCAGCCCTCGATCTTGAGGAGCTCGCGCACCTTGGCGATGACCTGGGGGGCCTGGATGGGCTTCGTGATGTACGCGTTGGCGCCGAGCGCGAGCGCGCGCTGCCGGTCCTCCTCCGAGGACTCGGTGGTGATCACGATGATCGGCACGTCTTTGTGGGTGGCGTCGGTGCGCACGCGCTTGACGAGCTTGAGCCCATCCATGATCGGCATGTTGATGTCGGTCAGGATGATGTCGAACTTGCCGGCGGCGAGCTTGCGCAGCCCGTCGACGCCGTCGTCGGCCTCCGTCACGCGGATCTGCTTGAGGCGCGAGAGGGCGAAGACGAGGAGCTGGCGCATCATGGGCGAGTCCTCGACGACCAGCGCGGCGAACTCGGTGCTCACCCCTCGAAGTTAGCGGGAAATCGCGGCGGCGGGCAACGGATCGGACTCGATCCACGCGCGGAGCGTAGCCCCCACGACGCGGGGAGCGGCGGCGAGCGCCGCGAGATCCTGCGACCCCGTGAGGAGGAGGGCGGCGCGGAGCTCCGCCTCCACCGCCGCGCCGTAGGCGAGCGCCCCGGCCCGGCCGCCCGCGGTGAACGCCTTGAGCATCGGGCGCGCGATCCCGGCCGCGGTCGCTCCCAGGGCGACGGCCTTGGCGACGTCGAGCCCGGTGGTGACGCCGCCGGTGGCGATCACGGTGGACAGCCCTGTCCGCGCCGAGATAGCGACGCTGGCGGCGGTCGGGACCCCCCAATCCCACAGCGCCTCACCCAGCGTCCGCGCCGCCTCGTCCCCTGCTTCTTTGGCGCGGTGCGTCTCGACGGCGACCCACGACGTGCCGCCGGCGCCCGACACGTCGACGTGCCGCACCCCCGCGGCCCGGAGCTTGCGTGCTGTGCGAGCCGAGAT
>JAEUKG010001168.1 GCA_016794325.1 Myxococcales bacterium
GATCCCGCGCTTGATGCGCGCGCTCTTCGCGTTCGCCTCGGCGATCGCGGCGCGCCGGGCCGCGAGCTCGGTCTTCGCCGCGAGCGCGGCGAAGATGGCGGGGATGCGCTCGTCGCCGAGCTCCTGACCGTAGTGGGTCGTGTTCGTCTCCCCGGCGCCGCGGTAGAGGTTCACCTCGCGGACCGCCTCCGGGCGGCGCCCGAGCGTGCGCGCGACGCGATCGACGATCTCCTCGATCACCACCATCCCCTGGGGCCCGCCGAAGCCGCGGAACGCGGTGTGCGACACGTTGTTGGTCTTGGCGACGCGGCCCTCGACCCGCAGCGCGGGCACGTAATACGCGTTGTCGATGTGGAACAGCGCGCGGTCGAGGATCGACTCCGAGAGGTCGAGCGCCCAACCGCCGTCGGAGACGAGCGACGCCTTGACCGCGAGGAGCTTGCCCGCGTCGTCGTAGCCGACGTCGTAGCGCGCGTGGATGGGGTGACGCTTGCCGGTGAGCATCATGTCGACGTCGCGATCGAGCTGCACCCGGACCCCGCGGCGCGTCTTCTCGGCCGCCAGCGCGACGATGGCGGCCCACGTGTTGCCCTGCGTCTCCTTGCCGCCGAAGCCGCCGCCCATGCGGGGCGCCTGCACCACCACCCGGTTGCGGGGGACGTTCATCACGTGGGACACGATGGCCTGCACCTCGGTCGGGTGCTGGGTCGACGACGAGACGAAGAACCCGTCGTCGTCGGTGTAGGTGGCCCACGCCGCGTGCGACTCGAGATAGAAGTGCTCCTGCCCGCCGATGTCGAGCGTGCCCTTCAGGCGGTGCGGCGCCGCGTCGAGGGCGGCGTCGACGTCCCCGCGCGCGATCACGCTCGCGCTCGTGTGGTAGCTGTCCGCGCGCATCGCCGCCTCGATCGAGAGGACGGCGGGGAGCGGCTCGTAGTCGACCTTCACGGCCGCCGCACCCGCCCGGCACGCGCCGAGCGTCTCGCCGACCACGATCGCCACGATGTGGCCGTGGAAGCGCACCTCGCCGTCGGCGAACAGGGGCTCGTCGTGGCGCACCGCGCCGACGTCGTTGGCCCCGGGGACGTCCTTCGCGGTGAGCACCCGCACCACCCCCGGGATCCGCTCCGCGGCCGACGTGTCGACGGCGGTGATGCGGGCGCGCGCGTGGGGGCTCGTCACCGGCCAGATCTCGAGCATGTCGGAGCGCCGGGCCGCCACGTCGTCGACGTAGAGCGCCTCGCCGGTCACGTGGAGGGCGCCGCTCTCGTGGGCGAGGGCGCGGCTCGGGTCCGGCGCCTCGGTGGGTCGGCCCTTCTGGAAGACGAGCGGGCGGTCTTGGCCGAGGCTCTCGTCGCCCGAGAAGAGCTTCGCGAGGAGAGCGCTCGTCAGGCCCTGCCGGTAGGCCTTGCCCGACCGGACGTCGTCGATGGGCGAGAACTCGGCCTCGAGCACCGCGCACGCCGCGTCCACCGTCGCCTTCGTCCACGGCTTGCCGCGCAAGAAGTCCTCGGTCTTGGTCGAGCGGACGGGCATCTTGGCGACCCCGCCCCACCCAAAGCGTGCATCCTGCACGTTTCCCGCGGCGTCGAGATCGACGACGAGCCCGGCCGAGACGATCGCGATGTCGAGCTCCCGGCGCTTCGAGACCTTGTAGGTCTGGGCGATCCGGCGGGCGCCCGCGGGCGCCGGCGGGATCACCACCCACTCGAGGATCTCGCCCTTCGCGAGCGCCGTCTTGCGGTAGTCGACGAAGAAATCGGAGAGGGGGAGGGTGCGGCGGCCGCGCGCCGACGCGAGCACGACCTCGGCCCCGAGCGCGAGCATGACCGGCGCCATGTCGCCGATGGGCGACGCGGTGACGAGGTTGCCGGCGAGGGTCGCGCGGCTGCGGATCGGCCGCGAGGCGAACACCCACAGCATCTTGTCGAGCGCGGGGATCGCGCCGCCGAGCGCCTCCTCGAGCGCGGTGAGGGTGACGGCGCCGCCGACGTGCCACGCGCCGTCGACCTTCTTCACGCGCCGGAGCTCGGCCACGCCCTCGGTCGAGATCAGGAGCGGGTAGTGGGCGGATCGCTTGTTCACGAAGACGCCGAGCTCGGTCGCGCCGGCCACGAGCTCGGCGTCGGGGTGCTCGGCGAGGATGCGGAGGAGCTCGTCGGTGGAGGTCGGGCGGACGAAGCGATCGCCCCCCTCGGCGTAGTCGAGGGCGGGCGTCGCGCCCGAGCCCTTCTTCAGGCGGAGCTGGAAGACGTCGGGCGCGCTCTTGTCGGGGCGCGAGGCGAGCGCGTCCTTCATCGCGTCGCGGATGGGGCGGTAGCCGGTGCAGCGGCACAGGTTGCCGTTGAGCTGATCGACGATCTGGGCGTCGGTCGCCAGGTCCTCGCGGTAGTAGCCCTCGAACATCGAGAGGACGAAGCCGGGGGTGCAGTACCCGCACTGCGATCCGTAGTGCCGGACCATCGCGTCTTGCACCGGGTGGAGCACCCCGCCGCGGCGGAGGCCCTCGACGGTGACGACCTCGCGGCCGGCGAACATCGGGAGGAGCGCGATG
>JAEUKG010001191.1 GCA_016794325.1 Myxococcales bacterium
CTTGATGATGTGCTTGAGCGGCTGCCCCTGCACGAGCTTCATCGTGAAGAAGAGGCAACCGTTCGGGTCTTCGCCCACGTCGTACACCGGCACGATGTGCGGGTGGTCGAGCGCGGCGTTGACCCGCGCCTCGCGCAGGAACATGCGGACGAGGTTGTCGTCCACGAGCAGGGTGGGGTGGATCGACTTCTTGGCCACGCGCCGCGCGAGGGCGCGGTCGCGCACGATCGCGATCGAGCCCATCCCGCCCTCCGCGATCTTGCTCTCGAACGCGTGGCGCTCGACGGCGGGCGCGCGCAGCGCCTGGAGCAGCGGGTCGACCTCGGCGGGATCGAGCGACGTGCGGTCGGCGGTCGAGTCCCCGCTGCGCGCGAGGCGGGCGTGCCGCTCGACCACCGTGGCCATGGGCTCGGGCCCCGTGATGATCCGCGTGTCGAGCGAGGGTAGCCGCGGCTTTTCGTCGCTCACGGCCCCATGATACGTGCGTTTTGCACGCGGTGGGAGCCCCGTCGGGGCCGGCCGCCCGCGGAGCGGCGCCGGCGCCGGCCCGCGCGTAACCTCAGCGAATCCAGGGCCTTGCGCGCGGCCGAGCGCCGTGATCCGATGACGTCGGATGGAGAACCCGCCGCTCCGGTGCCCCGCCTGCTTCGCCGAGCTCCCCAAGTCGCGTGAGCGCGAGGTCGCGTGCCCGTCGTGCGGCGCCGTCCTCACCGTCGCCCGCTCGCTCCTCGAGCCGACGCTCTACAAGCTCGGCACCGCGTGGGCGCTCGTGGCCCTCCAAGAGCACATGGAGTGGAGCGCGCTCGTCGACGCGTGGCGCGACAAACGCGAGCGCTGGGCCCGCGGGCTCCGCGAGACCGGCGACCCCGCCGTCGTCGCCCGCCACCTCCTCGACCTCGAGGGGAGCACGCGCTGGGAGGCGGTCGCCCGCCGCTGGGCCGACGAGCGCGAGGCGTGGGCGGCCCCGCTCAAGGCGGCGCGCATCGAGGAGTGGCAGCTGGTCGTCGCCCTGCGGCGCTACGAGCTCGGGCTCCGCTGGGACGCCGTCATCCCCCCGTGGAAGACGTTCCGCGACGGCTGGGACGCCGAGCTCGGCATCATCGACGAGCGCTCGCGCGCGACCGAGTAGCGCTGCCGCGCGGTCAGTGCTTCTTGATGCGGGTCACGACGTGGCTCATCGACTCGGCGTCGTAGAGGAGCGAGTTGTGGCCGCGCCCGGGGAGCCGAACCACGTCGCCGACCGGGAAGACCGCGCTCTCGGAGGGCACGACCATCTTGTCGTCGTCGGCGACGATGGACGTGTGGGGCACGGCGAACTCGTGGGCGCGCTTGCGCAGGCGGTGGAGCACCTGGCTCGAGGCGGTGAGGTCCTTGCCGACGAGCACCGGCACCTTGTGGGCGTGGCGCGTGCCGTGGAACGGGCTGCCGAGCGAGATCGTCTGCGTGACGTGGCGGTGGCCGCCGAGCTCCTGGACGTACCAGCGAGCGACGAGGCCGCCGAGGCTGTGCCCCACGAGGTGCACGCGCGTGGTCTTCGGGATGCGGTCGACGAGCGCGGCGAGGCTCTTCGCGATCCGCGCGACGCCGGCGCCGGGCGCGTGGGTGAAGGTCGCGACGACCGCGTGCGTCTCCTCCTCGAGGCGCTTCTTCATCGGGCGGAACACCCCAGCGCTGGCGAAGAAGCCGTGCACGAGCACGACCACGTCGTCGCCCGGCTTGGCCTTCGGCACCACCGGCGCGAGGTCGCGCGGCATGAGCACGACCTCCCGGAGGGTGGCCAAGGTCTCCTTCACTGCGGTGAAGCGGGGGGTGCGCGGCCGTTCGTGCGAAACCGAAAAGCCAGCGGGACGCCACGAGCTCGTCATCGCCATGTCACGACCAACGAAGCACGAACCGTGCTCGCCTGGCTAGTTTTTGAACGCACTGCAAACGTCCGTGCGTGCTAACAAAGCCGCGTGGAGCCATCCGTGAGCATGCGATCCACATCGAGGTCGCCGACTCCGACATCGATCAGCTCGGGCACGCGAGCAACATCGCGTATGTCCGATGGGTTCAGGACGCCGCGGTGGCGCACTCGGTGGCGGTAGGGCTCGACCTCGCGACCTACAAATCGCGCGGCGCGGTGTTCGTCGTACTTCGTCACGAAATTGACTACCTGCGTTCGGCGCTACGCGGCGATCGGCTCGCGGTGCGTACCTGGGTTCCCAGCGCGACCGCCGCCACCTGCCGCCGGGAGACCGAGATCGTGCGGGCCGAAGACGCCGCGCTCCTCGCCCGCGCGACGACGACGTGGGGCTTCATCGACGTCCACAACGCGCGGCCGCGGCGTATCCCGGACGACATCCTCCACCTCTTCGGCGACGTCCCCAAGAAGGTCGGCAAGTCGTCCTGACGCGGCGGGCGGCGCGCGCTCATCGAGCGCTCAGCCAGTGCTCACGCGCGCTCGGGCGGCGTTCGTCGTCCAATGGGGACGATGGAAGTCGAAGAGCTCCTCACGCCCACCGTCCTCGTCCCCGTCGTCGCTGTGCTCGTCGTGCTCATCGGCGTCGTCGTCGGCGTCGTGAAGATCGCGGGCGGGAAGAAGACCGAGCGCGACATCGTGAGCTGGGCCGCGGGCGCGTATTCGATCTGGACCGGCGGCGAGGACTCGGGGACGTGGGCGCCCGAGCGGGCCCAGCGCTCGCTCGGCGACTGGTATGGCATCACCGGCCCCGGCAAGCTCTGGGACACCATCAACGATCTCCGCCGCGGCCAGACCGGCAACCCGGCCTGGGATCTCGTCCGCGCCATCGACATCCTCCGCATCGCCGTCGCCGCGCGGTACATCGACGACGAGAGCTGCCTCACCGAGGCGAGCAAGATGGGGGTCCTCCTGCAGGCGCGCTACCGGAGCTGGGAGGAGCTCGCGCAGGCGTTCGAGGCGGGGATGATCGCCTGGCAGGATCGGCGCGGCGTCACCGATCCCGGCGAGCGCGGCCGCGTGCAGCGCAACCTCCCCGCGCTCCGCCAGGGGATCTGGCCGCGGGTCCGCTACGACGCCCGCCTCGTCCCCGCCGACTGAGCCGGCTCAGTCGCTCGCGAACAACCAGTAGTGATAGCTGACGTAGCCGCCGCGGGCGGCGACGACGGTGACGCGGCGGTCGCCGCCGGCGACGCGCGCCCACCCGTAGCGGTAGCGTCCGGGCTCGGGGGCGGTGGTCGCGAGGGGAGCGCCGTCGACCCGGAGCTCGCCGCCGTCGCCGACGCGGGCCACGAGCCAGCCGGCGGCCGGGGCCCGGAGGTCGAACGACTCGCTCCTGCCCTCGGGGACGACCCGCCCGCCGTCGAACGTGCCCTCGCGCACCTCGACGCGGGTGAAGCCCCCGAAAGGTGCAGGATGCACGTAATTGGACTCCGCCTCGGAGACCACGTCGGCGACGTCGAGCTCGAAGACCAGGGGCCCGAGCGCTGGCCCGCCGGCGATCGCGGCCGGCCGACCGGCGGCGCCCTTGAGCGGGCCGAAGTCGGCGGCGTAGGCGACCTTGCGCGGCCCGCCCACCATCACCGGATCGGCGACGGTGAGGGCGAGGCGCTCCTTCGCGCCGAAGCGCGACGTCGTCTCCGGGAACCAACCGGGGAAGAGGACGAGGGTGGTCGGCCGCCGCTCGGCCGGCAGCCGCTCGACGAGCTCGAGCATCGCCGCCTCGCCGTGGGGAGCCGCGCGGGCGAAGGGGACGCCGTGGTAGCCGCCGAGCCCGAGGGCGTCGACCGCGCGCCGGGTCGACACGTAGGGGATCGCGCCCGCGTCGCCGACGAGGAGGACGTCGGCCTCGGTGGTGTTGAAGTAGAGCCAGCGCCCCATCTCCACCTGCATGTGCTCGATCTCTCCTGCGGATCGGGCGAAGTGCGCGGCCTCGGGCGCGCTGGCGCGGTAGCCGGACGCGGCCCCGGCGAGCACCAGGAGCGCGGCGACCGGCCCGACGCCGCGGACGCGCGCGAGGGCCCCCGCGCCGATGGAGCAGGCGACGAGCACGAGCACGGCCGCGGGCGCGTAGTAGCGGAAGTTCTGGAAGCGGGCCGCGCCGTTGACCGACGTCAGGAGCGCGTAGGCCGCGGCCGCGCCGAGGCACGCGACCGCGACGCCGCGACGCCGAGGGGCGATCACCGCCGCCGCCGCGAGGGCGGCGAGCACGCCGCCGAGGGCGCCGAGCTCGGCCGCGAGCTTCCACTCGAGGTGGAGGAGCGCGCTCACGACCTCGCGCGCGCGCCCGACGTCGGTGAGGTACGGGTTCTGCGTCACGAGCTTGAGCTCCGCGCCCGCCGACATGAAGCTCCCGGTGAAGGCACGGTTGACGAGGGCGACGCCCACCGTCACGAGCGCGGGCGGGGTGACGACGCGCGCCGCGAGCGCGAGGCCCGAGCGGTCCTTGGCGCCGCGGCCGGCGACGACCGCGAAGAACGGCGCGATGACGGCCGCCTCGGGGCGCACGAGCACGCACGCCGCGAGCCACAGGCCCGCGCGCGCGGCGAGCGCGCCGCGGCGCGCGCCCGGCGGGAGAACGCCGTCGCGCGCTCGCTGGGTCGCGAGCACGCCGCGAGCGACGAGCGCGCCGAAGAGCGCGACCTCCATGCCGCTCCACCACACCCAGCCCAGCCACCCGACCCCCACGAAGAGCGCGCCGAAGAGCGCGAGCGCCCACCGGGGCGCGGGGGCGACGAGGGCGCCGATCGAGCGCAACGTCGACACGAACGCGAGCGCGGCCACGCCGGCGGCGAACGGCGCGGCCAGGTGATCGCGGAAGCCGAAGAACTGCCCGACGCCGAGCACGAGCGCGTAGAGCGGCGCCGTCTCGCCCGACGAATACCCCTGGCCCGCGATCCACGCGCCGGGGTGGCCGTCGGCGATCGCCCGCGCGAAGTCGAAGTGGATGTACACGTCGTCGAGGGGGACCGGCCACGCCCCGTCGGTCGCGCGGACGCCCGGCACCACGAAGCGCGCCGCCCAGGCCGCCGCGAAGCCGAGGAGGAGGAGCACCTCGACCGCGCCCGCGCGCCTCGAGTCGGTCCCGTCGTGCGCCCTTTCCACGCGGCAGTCCTAACACTCCTTCGCGATCGGTCCCACCGCGAGCGCCCCTCGCGGCGGCGGCTCCAGGCCCGGCCGGAGCGGTCGCCGTTGGGTCGCGCCGTCGCCCGGTGGTAGAGTCCCCGGCTCCCATGGCAGAAGACCCCAAGGACGCGGAGCGCTGGGAGGCGGTCGAAGAGGCCACCGAGCTGCTCGCCGAGGAGCGCTACAACGAGGCGCTCGCCGAGCTCAAGAAGGCCCTCGATCGCGACCCGAAGAACGCCTACGCCTACTACTACACCGGCGTCGCGATGTTCGAGGTCGGCGAGATGGAGCCCGCGCGCGACGCCTACCGTGCCGCGCTCACCGTCGCCCCCCGCCACCTCGGCGCGCGGGTGGCGCTCTCCCACGTGCTGCGGAAGATCGGCGACTACAAGGCCGCGATCCGCGAGGGCCTCGTCGCCCTCGAGCAAGCTCCGACCGACGGCGACGCGATCTACGCGGTGGGGATGGCGTATTACTCGCGCGGCGAGCTCGGCGAGGCCGAGCGGTACCTCTCGGCGTTCCTCGCCACCCGGCCCGAGTTCGAGATCAAGGTCGAGGTCGAGGCGCTCATCGCTCGCATCCGCGAGGAGCGGCGCCCCGAGGCCGCCAACGACACCGACGGCGAAGACGAGGACGACTGAGGCGCCTCGCCCTCGCGGGCGGCGCTCACTGCTGGCAGTTCTCGAACCGGAACGTCGTCTCGCCCTCGCACGTCTGGTTCTGGTCTTGCCGGAACAGGTTGGGGCACTTCATCTTCGCCCACACGCGGCCCGGCGCCACGCCGGCGATGGGGCTGATGCTGTAGTCGACGGTGCAGTCCTTCTGCTCGAACTTGCCGAAGTCTCCGCGCTGGAAGACGCCGCGGATGTTCACCACCGGCTGGTCGGCGGGGGCCTTCTCGGAGAAAGTGCCGACGATGCTGATGGTGCCGCCCTCGGCGCCGGTGAGCTGGGCCTCGGCGATGACGTCGTAGTTCGAGCCGGATTTCACGACCTTGCAGGTCGCCTTGACGGTGCCCGCGCCCTCGGCCTGGCCGTCCTCGACCGGGCGCGCGGGGGTGCCGGCCGCCGGGTTGCCGAAGCCGCCGATGGTGAGCCACTGCACGCTCGAGATCTGGCACTCCTTGCCGTGCGATCCCGAGATGACCGACGACTCCATGATGACGCGCGGAGGCGGCGACACCGGATCGGAGCAGGCCGTGGAGAGCGGAGCGAGCGCCACCGCGCAGACCCCTGCGAACGCGAACGAAAGCAAGCGCTTCATGCGAGCCACCTCTGTGGAAACGTACGTACCACGAAGTGTACCGCGCTTGATCTCGGAGTCAAAAATGACGTTGTTCCGATGGTTTAGCAGGCCGCTTCGAAGCCGCGCTCGAGGTCGGCGGCGAGATCCGGCGCCTCCTCGAGCCCCCGCCGCCACCATTCGCGTCTGCCGTGTCGGAGCCCAGCGATCTCGCGCTCGCCACCGGGCGCCGCGCTACGGAGGTCCTGCCGCGCGCGCGAGGCGCGCGAGCTCGGCGGCGGAGGGCCTGCGCTCGGGCGCCTCGGCGAGCGCGCTCGCCAGCGCGCTCGCCAGCGGCTCGGGGGCGGCCTCGCGGACGAGCGCGAGCGGGATCGGCTCCTCGGCGGCGAGCACGATCGCCGCCGCGGCGGTCGTCGCCGCGCGCGCGGGCCGCCCGAGGAGGGCCTCGACGATCGAGAGCGCGGCCGCGAAGACGTCGCTCGCGGCGGTGGCGGCCTCGCCGCGCGCGACCTCGGGGGCGAGCAATCGCAGGGTGCCGCGGGCCCGGCCGGAGCGCTCGAGCGGCGCGTCCCGGAGGCCCGCGAGCCCGAAGTCGATCCATCGGGCCGAGCCCGACTCCGCGACGATGACGTTCGCGGGGCTCGGATCGCCGTGCACGATCGCGAGCGGCCCGCGCGCGTCGCGGGCTTCGTGCACCGCCGCGAGCGCGTCCACGACGCCGACCGCGGCCGCGAGCGCCTCGGCGCGGCCGAGCGCGGCGAGCGGGCGGCCGCGCGCGACCTCGACGACGAGGTAGGGGCCGTAGCCGTCGCGCCCGCGATCGAGCAAGCGCGGCGCGCCGCGGCCGTCGAGCGCCGCGATCACGTTGCCCTCGCGCTCGAGGGCCACCACCGCCTGCGGCTCGTCGACGAGGCGACGCGGGAGCCGCTTCACGATCGCCAGCACCCCGCCTCGCGTGCAGGGCGTGAGGTGCGGCCGGCCGGCGCCGACGTCGACGGCGTCGTGGTCGGCGAGGGCCACGCCGGGCGGCAGCGGGAGGCGCATCGCGACGATCGTACTACCGGCGCTCGGTCTTCGAGCGGGCCTCGGCGACGGGGCTCGCGGCCGCGTGGATCCGCTGGGCCCGCCCGGGCCCGGCCCGCGACTCGAGGCGCGCGCCGGCCGCGAATAGCGGATGGATTCCGAGGCCCTGGCGGGAAAGGGCTGGCGCGGGCGCGCGCACCATGTCACACAAGGCAATCTTGCCTCGCCGCTCCCTCGCTCTTCGCCTCCTCGCGCTCTCGTCCACCCTCGCCCTCGCCGCGGGCCTCGCCTGCAGCGAGGCGGTGCTCAAAGAGCCCGGGGTGTTGCCCGACGGCGGCGTCACCGGCGAGGCCGGCGTCGGCGAAGACGGCGGCCTGCTCTCCGACGGCGGCGACGAGCCGGTCGACGCGGCCGCGATCCCGGTCACGCGCGACGTGAGCATCATCGTCCAGCCGAGCGACAAGGGGCAGGCGCTCATCGACTCGATGCGGGGCGCGCAGAAGTCGCTCCACGTGACGATGTACCTCCTCACGGGCTCGAACTTCATCAACGCGATCAAGGACGCGCACGCCGCGGGGCGCGACGTGAAGGTCGTGCTCAACCAGAACTTCCCGTTCGGCGGCAACCAGAACCAGTCGGCATACAACAACCTCAAGGCCGCGGGTGTCGACGTCGTGTGGGCGCCCTCGGCCTACACGTTCACCCACTCCAAGACGGTGATCGTCGACGGCACCCAGGCCTGGATCATGACGATGAACATGACGTTCTCGTCGCCGACCGACAACCGCGAGTTCCTCGCGCTCGACACCGACCCCGCCGACGTCGCCGATCTCGAGGCGCTCTTCGCCGCCGACCACAAGAACGCCGCCGTGCAGGTGAAGGGCAAGCTCCTCGTCGCCCCCGCCGCCGCGACGCCGCTCGACGCGCGGCAGCGCCTCCGCCAGTTCATCGACAGCGCCGCGACGTCGGTGCTCCTCGAAGGCGAGACGTTCAGCGACGACATCATCACCGCCGCCCTCGTGGCGACGAAGAAGCGCGGGGTCGACGTGAAGGTCGTCCTCGACGGCGCCAACACCCCGACGCCGGCCCAGTCCGACGCGATCAAGGCCCTCAAGGCGGGCGGTATCCCGGTGGTGGGCGCGACGAGCCCCGACATCCACTCCAAGGCGATCGTCGTCGACGGGAAGCGCGCCTAC
>JAEUKG010001220.1 GCA_016794325.1 Myxococcales bacterium
CAGGGACGACCGGGTTCATCTCGGGGGGGGTGGGACGGGTGTGCGAAACGGGAGAGTCGTCTTCGCTGAAGTCGAGGTCGACCTCCCCGAAGAACAGCTTGTCCTGACCGCCCATCCTTCCATAAGTGTACCGCGGAATTCCGTACACCAGGCAGGAATTTTTCAGGTGGGCTGAAGTGCTGATGGGTGGGGGGCTGTCGCAGAGATCGCGCCCCTTCGCCGGTCAGCAGGTCACTGGGGGCAGCTGTTCGCGCAGGTCGAGGCGGCCGCGCACGCGGGGTCGGCGTTGCAGGCGGCGTCGCTCGCGTCCCAGCACTTCTGCGCCTTGCTCCCGTTCAGGCAGGTGTCGCAGGCGGAGGTCGGCGCCTTGCCCGCGCAGAGGCTGCTGCCGCACTCGCTCTTGCAGGCGCCGGTCGCGCCGCAGATGCACGCCTCTTCGGCTTGGCCGATCGCGGTCGTGTCGACGCCCTCGAAGCAGCACTGGAAGCAGGCCTCGCCCGACTGCTTCGCGCACGCGGCGGCGTCAGGGCCGCCGGAGGACGACGTGCTGCCGCTGCTCGACGACGCGCCGCCCGACGACGTGCTGCCGCTGCTGCTGCTCGTGGAGCCGGAGGACCCGCTGCTGCCGCTGCTGCCGCTGCTGCCGCTGCTGCTGCTCGACGAGCTCTTCCCCGGCTTCGTCACCTGCTCCTGGTCCTGCCCTCCTACATCGTTCGGGATAGCCGGGCTCGAGCAAGCGACGACGACGAGGGTCGAGAGAGCGAGCGTGGCGACCGTTCCGACGAGGTGCAGAGTACGCATGGGGATTCCTCCTGGCGCTGTCCTGCGCCGATGCTCCTCCCCAGTGCACCGCCCGGGCCACGCCCCGCCGCCGCGCTCGAACGCGGCTTTTCTCGGGCCTTCGTGGGTCGAGTGGCGATCCCCTCCCGCCTGTGATCCCGATCCGCGCCCCCGGTGCGCTCGGCCCCCACCCGACCGTACGACCGCGACATCCTGGATCATGGGCGTGGGGGTGGGGGGCGCGCGCCTGCACCGAGCGCTCTCCGATCCACCCAGCGCTCACCTCATTGCTGCAATATCCAATACTTACGAGCTGATTTTCCGTTGGTACTGTCCATGCCTTGGAGGTGCTCATGCGCTCACCCTCCGTCACGGCTCCGCCGGCAGCGCGGCGCGTGCTCGTCGAGGCCTACTCCGATGGCGGCATCGGCGTTCGGGTGGCTCCGACCATCCCGATGGGGCGCTTCGTGTTGACCGCGGCGGCGCGCCGGCGCGCGGCCGACGAGGTGGGCGGGCCCCCCCGAGGAGCGGCCCGATGACCGCCGCGGTGCGCGACGACTTGGTGATAAGCTCTCCTCGAGCGATGCCGGTCGATTCGCAGGAGTCTCAGCGGTACGATCTCCTCGGCGAGATCGCCACCGGCGGGATGGCCACCGTCTACGTCGCCAAGCTCCGCGGCGCGCACGGCTTCGCGCGGACGGTCGCCGTCAAGTGCATGCACCCCCAATACGCGAAGGACCCCTCCTTCGTGGACATGTTCCTCGACGAGGCGCGGGTCGCCGCCAAGATCCGCCACCCGAACGTCGTGCCGACGCTGGACATCGTGCGCGAGCACGATCAGCTCCTCATCGTCCTCGAATACGTGGAGGGCGAGACCCTCTCGGCGCTCCTCAAGGGGGCGCGCAAGCGCGGCGAGCGCATCGAGCCCGGCATCGCGTGCGCCGTCGTCCACGATCTCCTGTGCGGTCTCCACGCCGCCCACGAGGCCACCGACGACGACGGCCAGCCGCTCGGCATCGTGCACCGCGACGTGTCGCCGCAGAACGTCATCGTCGGCGCCGACGGCCTCTCGCGCGTCCTCGATTTCGGCGTCGCCAAGGCCTCGGGGCGCGCCCACGAGACCCGCAGCGGAGAGATCAAGGGCAAGGTGCCCTACATGCCCGTCGAGCAGCTCTACGGCGAGGAGCTCGACCGCCGCGCCGACGTCTACGCGGCCGGCGTCGTCCTCTGGGAGACGCTGACCGGTGAGCGCCTCTTCGACGCGCCGAACGACGCCGCGCTCGTCATCAAGATCACCGAGTCGCCCATCCCGAGCCTCAAGGAGAAGCTCGGCGACGACTTCCCCGCCGAGATCGACCGGGTGGTGATGCGCGCCCTCAGCCGCGAGAAGGCCGACCGCTACGCGAGCGCGCTCGAGATGGCCGAGGACCTCGGGCGCGCGTCCAAGCTCGCGAGCCGCCTCGACGTCGCGGCGTTCGTGAAGGAGCACGCCGGCACCACGCTCGCCGAGCGCGAGCAGAAGCTCCGCGCTTGGGAGCGCACGCCGTCGGCGCGCGAGCTCGCGCCGCTCGCGCGCGTCGTCGCCTCCGCCCTCAAGGACGCGACCACCCGCCGCGTGAGCATGACGCCGACGTTCGCGGGCGTGGTCACGCGCCGCACGCCCGCGCGCCGGCCGACGATCGCGATCGCCGCGGGCGTGGTCGCCCTCCTCGCGGTGGTGACGACGATCGCGACCGTGCAGGCGAAGCGCGGCGACGCGATCAAGCTGGAGTACGCCGCCCCCGCCGCCTCCGCCGCGTCCGCGCCCGGGGCCTCGGGCAGCGTCGCGAAGGCGAGCGCCCCCGCGCCCGAGCGGTCCGCGGCGGCGCCCGCGCCCGCCGAGACGGAGGCGCCGAGACCCGCCGCCACCCCGGCGCGGCCCGCCGTCGCCCCCGCGCGCCCGGCCGTCGCCGCGACGGCCGCCCCGAAGCCGAGCGCGCCACCCGCTACCCCTGCCGCGACGTCCGTGAAAGACTCGGCGGCGTGCCGCCCCCCCTACACCGTCGACGCCGAGGGCAACCGCCACTACAAAGTGGAGTGCCTGTGACCGAGGCCCGGCGCGCCGGTCGCCGCGCCACCTCGATCGGCGCCGCGCTCGCCGTCGCCGCCCTCGTCCCGGGCCTCGCCCTCGCGCAGGCGCCGAGCGCTCCGGTCGGCCCCGCCGGCCCCGCCCCCGCCGCGAGCCCCGACAAGGCCGCCTGCGTCCGCGCGCTCGACGACGCGCAGCGGCTCCGCTCGCAGAAGAAGCTCACCCAAGCGCGCGCCGAGCTCGTCACGTGCGCGAGCGAGGGCTGCCCCCAGGTGGTCCGCGAAGACTGCGCGCGGTCCCTGCTCGAGGTCGACGGCGCGCTCCCCACGGTCGTCCTGTCGGCGACCGGCGACGGCGGCGCGGACGTCACCGACGCTCGCGTCTCCATCGACGGCGTGCAGGTCCTCGACAAGCTCGACGGGCGCGCGCGCGCGGTCGATCCCGGCACCCACGTCTTCAAGTTCGAGCGGCCGGGCCACGAGTACAGCGTCACGTTGCTCATCCTCGAGGGCGAGAAGAACCGCCAGGTGGTGGCGAAGCTCGGCGCTCCCCCGCCCGCGTCGTCGTCGTCCGCGCCTCCGCCCGCCGCCTCGGGCGCGCTCGCGCCGACGCCGCCTCCGGTCGCCGGCGAGGAGCGCGCGCCCTTGCCCATCGTGCCGATCGTGCTCGCCGGGGTCGGCGCCGGCGCCCTCGGATCGGCGCTCTACTTCCGGCTCCGCGCCGACGGCGACGCCGACGACCTCCGCGCGTCGTGCGCCCCCGCGTGCGACGCGTCGCAGCGCGACGCGCTCTCGGAGAAGCTCGTCATCGCCAACGTCTCGTTGGGGATCGGCCTCGGCGCCATCGCCGCCGCGGCCGTCACCTGGGTGCTCTCGTCGCGGTGGCGTTGACCACGAGCCTCCACCCACCGCGCCGCCATCGATCGAGGAAACCATGGGAAAGACCGACGATCTCGCCACCACACGCCGGCCCCGCTTCGAGCGCCCCGAGCAATCCGGGGTGTTCGTCCTCGCGGTGGTCGAGGGGCCCGACGCAGGCAAGGTGTTCACCATCGACGCGTCGGCGCCGTCCCGAGCCCTCGTCGGCAAGTCCCCGGTGTGCGCGATGCGCCTCGACGATCGCGAGGTCTCGCGTCGGCACGCCGCGCTCGCCGTCGCCGGCCGCGCCCTCCAGATCGTCGACCTCGGATCCACGAACGGCACCACCGTCAACGGCGTCTCCATCAAGGAGGCGTTCCTCCACGGGGGCGAGGCGATCCGCGTCGGGGCGTCGGTCTTGTCGGTGCAGCGGGAGCAGCCGCGCTTCGTCCCCCTCACCGAGGCCACCGCCTTCGGGCGCCTCGTGGGCGAGAGCCCGGCGATGCGCAAGCTCTACCCCGTCCTGAAGCAGCTCTCCCAGGCCGACACCGCCGTCCTCCTCGAGGGCGAGTCGGGCACGGGCAAGGAGCTCGCCGCCGAGGAGCTCCACATGGCGGGCCCGCGCAAGGACGCGCCGTTCCTCACCCTCGAGTCGAGCACCCTCGACGAGGCGGCGCAGCGCCGCGAGCTCCTGGGCGGACCCGGGCAGCCGGGGCTCTTGCAGCGCGCCGCCGGCGGCACCCTCTTCGTGGACGAGATCGGCAACGTGCCGGCGGAGCTCCAGGCGCTGCTCGCCGGCGTGGCCGAGCGGCGCGAGAAGCCGCTCGTCCACGACGTCCGGCTCATCGCCGCGACGCGGCGCGATCTCGATCGCGACGTCGGCCTCGGCCGCTTCGACGACGGGCTCTTCTTCGCGCTCGTCGCCGGCCGGATCGAGATGCCGCCGCTCCGCGAGCGCGCCGGGGACGTGAGCGCGCTCGCCCGCGCCTTCTGGGCGGACCTGCGGAGCGACGACGGGGCCGCGAAGGGCGACGCGCCCGCCGCGCTCCCCGAGGACTTCCTCCCGCGGTTCGAGGGCTACACGTGGCCCGGCAACGTGCGCGAGCTCAAGGCCGCGGTGCTCGTGCGCTTCACCCAGGGGGAGCTCGGCGCGCTCCACCGCAGCGAGCCGCCGCCGACCGCCGGCGATCTCGTCGGGGCGATCCTCGACGAGAAGCTGCCGTTCCCGCGCGCGCGCGAGCGCGTGGTGCAGGAGTTCGAGCGGCGCTACGTCGAGCGCGCGCTCGCCGAGCACGGCGGCAACGTGACCAAGGCCGCGGTGGCGAGCGGCATCGCGCACCGGTATTTCCAGCTCATCCGCGCGCGCAACCGCTGACCGCGGGCCTTGGGGTTATGCTGGTCGCGTGACCCGCGACCCTCGAATCCCCATCGCCGCCATCGCCGTGCTCGGCGTCGCCGCGCTCGTGGGCTACCGCGTGCTCTCGCCCAAGGCCCCCGCGCCGGGCGCGGCCTCGGCGAGCGCGGCCTCGGCGAGCGCGGCCTCGCGCCCCTTCCGTGTCTGGGTCGGGAACACGGGCCGGGAGACGCTCCTCCCTCCCGACGAGGGCCCGGCCGCGCCGCCGCCGCCCCGGGGCCACCTCCGGCGTGAGCCCCCGGACGGGCGGTGGGCGTGGGAGAACCCGGCGCCGGCGGGCGACGGCCTCGTCTTCGCGACCTGGTCGACCTCGCCGCGCGACGCCGGCGTCGTCGGCGATCGCGGGCTCCTCGCGCGGTGGGACGGCGCGGCGTGGCACCGTATCCACACAGGGA
>JAEUKG010001238.1 GCA_016794325.1 Myxococcales bacterium
GCCACCGTCGCCAAGCAGCTCGCCTCCACCTACCAGAAGCTCGGCGTCGCCTCGCGCGCCGAGCTCGCCCGCCTCCTCTCGCGCGACGAGGCGCTCCCGCGAGCGCCGACGACGCGCTCGAGCGCCGCCGGCGCGCTCGAGCGGCGCGAGCGCCAAGATCGAGAGACCCGAGCGGCCGAGCCAAGGCCGACCCCGGGCGCACGGATCCGAAACCGGAGCCAAGCTCGCGCGTAGTGGGTGAGATGCTCGACGAAACCGCTCGAATTCGCCTTCGCCGAGCGACGCCCGACGACGCGGAGGTGCTCACCCGCTGGGACCGCGATCCCGACGTCGTCGCGTGCACCACCGACGACCCCGAGGCCGAGGTCGCGTTCGGCGATCACGACTGGCGTGAGGAGATCGGCGCCGACTCCGACGTGTCGTTCCACGTCATCGCCGAGGAGGCCGGCCGCCCGGTGGGCGCGATGCAGATCATCGACCCGCACCGCGAGCCGACGCATTACTGGGGTGACGTCGAGCCCGGCCTCCGAGCCCTCGACGTGTGGATCGGCGACCCCTCCGACCGCGGCCGCGGGCTCGGCGCCGAGATGATGCGCGCCGCGCACGCGCTGTGCTTCGCGACCCCCGACGTCACCGCCATCGTCATCGACCCGCTCGAGAGCAACACCCGCGCGATCCGGTTCTACCGCCGGCTCGGCTACGTCGACGAGGGCCCTCGGATCTTCGACGGCGTCGATCGCTGCCGGGTGATGCGGCTCACCCGCGCGGCCTGGGCGGCCGGGGCGGCCCGAGGCGGCTGACCTCGCCGCGAGGAGCGTGGGAGCCTACGTGCTCGCGACCGCCGCGAAGCCCGGCGTGACCCGCCGGGACTACGCCTCGGCGCGCGTGAGCCAGGCCGACGCCGCGGCGTCCCTGCGCAGGTGCAGCCCGAGGAGACCCGCTCGCGCGGCGGCCGTCCGAGGAGGCCGAGGAGGCCGCGCTCGCCGCCGCGGCGGAGACCGACCTCGCGGGGCGCGCGCCGCGGCCGTCCGAGGAGGCCGCGCTCGCGCGGTGGCGGAGACCGACCTCGCGGGGCGCGCGCCGCGGCCGTCCGAGGAGGCCGCGCTCGCGCCGCGGCGGAGACCGAGCTCGCGCCGCGGCCGTCAGAGGAGGCCGACCTCGCGCCGCGGCGGAGACCGACCTCGCGCCGCGGCCGTCAGAGGAGGCCGAGCTCGCGCAGGCGCTTCTCGAGGTACCCCTGCGCGGTGGTCGCCTCGTATTTCGCGGGGTAGGCGTCGCTGACGCAGAACGGCAGCGGCGCGAGGGGGCAGCTCGGGTACGGATGCACGAAGAACGGCATCGAGTAGCGCGGCAGGTCGTCGGCCGACGACGGCGGGTTCACCACGCGGTGGGTGGTCGCCGGTAGCTTGCCGTTGGTGAGGAGCTGCATCATGTCGCCGGAGTCGACGACGATGTGCCCGGGCGGCGCCTCGACCGCGAGCCAGCGACCATCGCGGGTGAGGATCTCGAGCCCGGCGGCGGTGCTCTCGCACAGGAGGGTGATGAGGTTGATGTCTTCGTGCTCGGCGGCGCGCAGCGCCCCCGGCACGAACGCCTCGCGGAGCGGCGGGTAGTGGATGAGGCGAAGGATCGAGTTGCCGCCGACGGTCATCTCGGTGAACGTGCCCGCGGGCGCGCCGAAATACACCGCGAGCGCCTCGAGGAGCGTGCCCGCGACGCGCTCGAGGTCGGCGAAGAGGGTCCGGGTCGCGGTCTCGAAGCGCGGCAGCTCCGCAGGGAATGCGTTCGCGCCGCCGGGGCCGAGGTCGGGGAGCTCTCGACCCAGGTGGAAGAACTCCTTCATGTCGCCGACCTTCCGGTCCTTCGCGTGCTCGGCGCCGAACGCCACGTAGCCACGGTTGCCGCCGCTGCCCGCGATGGTGGTGCGCTTCTTCGCGTCGAGATCGAGCGCGAAGAACTCCCGCACCGCAGAGTAGGCGCCCTGGATGTGGGCGGGCTCGATGTCGTGGCCGCGCACGGAGACGAAGCCGAACTCGTGGAGGGCGTCGCCGAACGCGCGGACGAACGCCGCCCGCGCGGCTTCGCCGCCGGTGAGGTAGTCGGAGAGCGTGACGACGGGGATGGACGTGGCGGACATGCGGCTCGCGATTCTACCTCCGACGGCGCCTCCGCGGCGACGCGCGGCGTCCACGACGGGTCTCGAAGGCGCGGCTCGGGGCCTGTCGCACGGTCTACGCGCGAGGCCGCGCGGCGACCTTCGCGCGAGGGCCGCGCCGCGCTAGCCTGCTTCGGTGACCGAGCCATCGCGCGAGACCGTCGGCTTCGTGGTGATCGCGCTGGGGCTCGTCGGGCTCGCCTGTGGCAAGCCTGCGCCGGCCGACGCTCCGCCCACCGAGCAGCCCGCGAGGGCCGCGCCGCTCCCGACCAAGGGCGACTGCACGTACTGCGCGATGTCCGCCTACCGTGGTGAACCGCGGTGCATGGACGTCCAGGACGGGCCGTGCGGGGATTCGCGCGTCGGTTCGTGCACGCACGCGAACGCGTTCTGCGCCCCCGCGTGCTGCGCCGACGCGGGCCGCTGAGGCGCCCAAGACCTCGCGTTCCGCCGTCGCGCCGCGACTCTGGACACCTCCGCAGTGGCACCCGCGAGGCGCTTGGGGCACCGCCCCATCCCGCGCCCGCATCGCGCTTGGCGGCACCGCGGGACTGCGCCGCTGCAAGGTCCGATTGCACTCGTGAACGATGGCTCGCTTCGCACCACGCAGTTCCGAGCACTTGCACCTGGCACGGTTCGCGCATAGCTCCTGGGTGGCGCCGCGGAGTGGCTTTCCCCCCCCAGCCCCCGCGGCGCCTTTTTTTCTCCACGCCGACCCACAGAGGCCGAGCCGGCACGGGGTCATGCGGTGCTCGCGGATGGCGCCGGCGTTGGACGGCGTTGGAACGCCCCGACGTTTTCGACGTGGACGCGTGCGCCGGTCGCGTACGACGCGTGGTGTTCACACCGACGACGCGCCATCCCTTCGACCACGCGTGCGACCCGTGCGCGACGCGCGACCGACCCGCGGCCCCACGCCTGCGAATTTGCAGAGCGATGCAGCGTTCCTGCACGAGCGTCGGCCGGCGGATTGAAGCATGCTCGCCGCATGCCCTTCGAGCTCACCATCTTCGAGAAGAACTACTCCTCCTGGTCGCTCCGACCGTGGCTCCTCCTCGTCAAGACCGGAGCGCCCTTCCGAGAGGTGCTCCTCCGGCCGAGCGATCCCGACTTCCGACAGGTCCTCGCGGAGCGTTCACCTTCGGGCAAGGTGCCCGTGCTCGCCGACGGGACCGTGCTCGTATGGGAGTCGCTCGCGATCGCCGAGTACCTCGCCGAGCGGTATCCGGCGGCGAAGCTGTGGCCCGACGCTGCCGATGCGCGGGCGCACGCCCGCGCGATCAGCGCCGAGATGCACGCGGGGCTCGCGGAGCTCCGGCGGCAGTGCCCGATGAACCTCGCGAGGCGCGGCCCCATCGCGCTCGACCCTGCGACGCGGCGGGACGTCGAGCGCTTCTCGGCCATCGTGGCCGAGACCCGCGCTCGGTTCGGTGCTGGCGGCCCCTACCTCTTCGGCTCCTTCACCATCGCCGACGCGATGTTCGCTCCGGTGGTGACGCGCGTGATCTCGTACGAGCTGCCGGTGAGCGAGGTCGCGAAGGCCTACGTGCAAGCCATGCGGGAGGACGCGGCGATGGACCGGTTCTACCGCGAGGCCGCCGTCGAGCTCGCCGGCCAAGCGGCGCAGGTGTCGACGGCTACGGGCCCCGAGACCGCGCCCGGCGTCGATCCGCGTGATCAGGTCCCCGCGCGCGCCCGGTGGGCGGTCATCTTCCACAGCCAGTTGGTCCCGTCACCCGACGGCTACGTGGACGCGGCAGATCGGATGGTCGAGCTCGCGCGAGCGCAGCCAGGGTTCCTGGGCATCGCCAGTGCGCGCGGAGCCGACGGCTTCGGCGTCACCGTCTCCTACTGGGACTCGCTCGACGCGATCGCGGCGTTCCGACGGGTCGAAGCGCACGCCGCCGTGCAGGCGAGGCGCGCCGACTTCTACGCCAGCTATGAGCTTCACGTCGCGCGCGTCGAGCGTACGCGCTCCTTCTCGACCTGACGGATTGACAGCCTTGGAGGGCGGGCGGCCGCGGAGCGCGGTGAACGCGGCGCTCCGCTCACCCCAGCAGCACGCGCGGCGCCCACACGCGGTGAACGCGGCGCTCCGCTCACCCCAGCAGCACGCGCGGCGCCCACACGTCGGGCAGGTGGCCCAGGCCACCCCAAGACTGGCCCGGCCACCCCAGCGGTGCCCACTCGAATTTGTTTGGTCGGCCAAACAAATCGGAGAACGGCCTCCCCGCGGGGGCGGGGGTGGGGTTGGCCTCGCGTTTGCTTCGCGAGGCTCGCATGAACCAGGTCCAGTTCCAGGTGAAACGAGCGCACTGGCGGCT
>JAEUKG010001256.1 GCA_016794325.1 Myxococcales bacterium
GATCGCGCCCGCCGCGCGCGGCTTCGCCGGGGGCGATCGCATGCCCTCGGTCGAGGAGATCGACGCGGCGTGCGGGCCCGCGGCTCGGGTGCGCTTCGCGCCGGCGGCCCCGCGCCCCCGGCGCGGCGACGATCGCGTCGCGTACGACACCGCCATCACGGAGCGCGGCGAGGTGCCGACCCGCGAGGGCTCGTGGCACGACCTCATGAACGCCCTCGTGTGGGCCGCCTTCCCCCGCTCGAAGCGCGCCCTCCACGCGCTCCAGGCGCGCTACGTCGCGGAGACCCGTGGGACGGGCCGCCGCACGCCGCCCCACGACGCGCTCGCGATCCTCGACGAGGGCGGCGTCCTCGTCTGCGCGCGCGCGCCGCTCGACGGCGAGGGCGCGATCGCGCGCGCGCTCGACGACGGCTCGGCGCGCATCGTGCCGTTCGGGCACGCGATCTACGAGAGCGTCGCCATCCGGGCGCCCCGCCCGCTCGTGCGCGCGCGCGCCCTCGTGGGGCCGCCCGGCCTCGACGAGGCCGGCCTCGTCGCCGCCGCCGACGCCGCCCTCGCGGAGGTGATCGCGCGCGGGGACCTCGCGCGGACGCCCAAGGACCTTCCGTGCATCACCCTCGAGCGCGTCTTCGGTGAGACGCCCGAGCGCCCGCCGGTGTCTGCGTCGTAGCCGATGACGACTCGACTCGCCGCCGCGCTCGCGCTCGGCGCCCTCGCCTCCGGCTGCGCGACCGAGCGCGCCCGGTGCCCGCCCTCGTCGGCGCCGACGCTCGCGATCGCGCCCGCGCCGTCGCCGCCGAAGGCGGCGGCCGCGCCCGCAGAGCCGGCGAGCGAGCCCCAACCCGAGCTCGAGATCCACGAGTGGAACCTCGCGATCGGCGAGACCGTCGTGCTCCGCGAGCCTTCGGTGAAGAGCTACCGCGATCCGTCCGCGGTCGCCGACACCCGCGTGGCCCCCGACGCCAAGGACACGTTCGTCGTGACGGGCAAGGCCGTCGGCGAGGGGGACCTCGTCCTCTTGCGCCACGACGGCACGAGCCGAACGCTCCACTTCGTCGTGACCAAGGCCCCGATGCGCTTCGTCGCCGCGCACGTGCGGTCGCTCCTCGTGGGGCTCCCCGGCGTCTACGTGCGGGTGGTGGGCACGCGCATCGTCATCGACGGCTCCGCCCGCGACGACGCGGAGCTCGACCGGGTGCAGCGGGTCGCCGCGATCTACCCGGACCAGGCGGTCTCCCTCGTCGCCCCGGCCCTGCCCCGCCCCGGTCGCGCCGCCGCGCGCTGATCGCCCGGGCCGAAAATGAAAAGAGGCCGCGCGGTCGTCCTGGCACGACCGCGCGGCTCTCGCTGCTGCTCGGGGATTTCGGGATTTCGGACTGGCTACACGAAGAAGGGTGACGGACTGGATATCCCTTTCAGGATATCCTTGGAGTCACTGCCCGCCGCGCCGCTGGAACGCGGGGACGTCCCAGTCGGTGTCGAAGGCGGGGAAGCTGCCGGAGCTGCGGACGCCGGCCTCGCGCGACATCGGGGCGCGGGAGGGGGCGTCGCTCCGGGTGGCGGGGGCGGCCGCCTCGAGGTTGCGCGACGACTGCGGCGCGCGGGTCTCGACGAACGCGGCGCGGCGCGACGCGACGTAGGGCATGGTCTCGCGCGGGGCGGCCTCGCGGGCGGGGGCGACCTGGGTCGGCATCGAGAAGGCGCTCCGCGAGGGCACCGTCTGCGGGGCCGGCTCGGGCCGGCGCTGCATCGCCGCCTGCTCGAGGGGGATCACGCTCTCGGCCATGTCGAAGCCGGTGGCGATGACGGTGACCTTGACGCTGTCGCCGAGCGACTCGTCGATGCTCGCGCCGAAGATGATGTTCGCGTCCTCGTGCGCCTGCTCCTGGACGAGCGAGGCCGCCTCCTGGATCTCGCGCATCTTGAGGTCGGGTCCGCCGACGACGTTGATGAGGACGCCGGTGGCGCCGTCGACCGAGATGTCGTCGAGGAGCGGCGAGCTGACCGCCATCTCGGCGGCGACGCGGGCGCGGTTCTGGCCCTTGGCGATGCCGGTGCCCATGAGCGCGCGGCCCATGTGGTTCATGACCGTCTTCACGTCGGCGAAGTCGACGTTGACGATGCCGTTCAGGGTGATGAGGTCGCTGATGCCCTTGACCGCCTGGAAGAGCACCTCGTCGGCCTTGCGGAAGGCCTCGACGAACGAGAGGTCCTCTTCGCCGAGCATGAGGAGCTTCTGGTTGGGGATCGTGATGAGCGTGTCGACGTGCTCGGAGAGCTGGGCGAGGCCGAGCTCGGCGCGCCGCGCGCGCTGGCGCCCCTCGAAGAGGAAGGGCTTGGTGACGACGCCCACGGTGAGCGCGCCCTCCTCGCGGGCGATCTGCGCGATGACCGGGGCCGCGCCGGTGCCGGTGCCGCCGCCCATGCCCGCGGTGATGAAGACCATGTCGGCGCCGGAGACGAGCTCCTTCACCTTCTGCACGTCCTCGAGGGCCGCCTTGCGGCCGCGCTCGGGGTCGGCGCCCGCGCCGAGGCCGCGGGTGACGTTCTGCCCGATCGTGAGCTTCGTCGGCGCCGCGTTCGCGTTGAGCGCCTGGACGTCGGTGTTCACGACGATGAACTCGACGCCCTCGAGGCCGAGGTTGATCATCGTGTTGACCGCGTTGCCGCCGGAGCCGCCGCAGCCGATGACCTTGATGCGCGCCTGGTACTCGTTCGACTCGTCCGCGAACTCGATGGAGAAACTCATGGGCATAGCCTCCCGATGAAGCGCCGGGTCGGCGCCTCGTGACCCTTCGTGAGCCCCCGCTGTGCGAGGGCGAGAGCAGCTTGGTTTCGCGCGAGCTGCGCGGCCGAGACCGACGCGCTGCGCGTGTCCGCACCTTCTTCAATTTCGACGATCGGGGCCAACAGATTCGCGCATTTTGGTGAGCAAATGTAGGCAGATGTCGCGCACTTCGGCGCGGCGACGCGACGACGGCGCGGGCGCGGCGCGACGACGATCCCGCGCGAAACGCGCGGAGGCGCGCGCCTGCGCGCGGAGCGGCGCGACCCCGCGCGACCGCGCGCCGCGCCGCGACGGCGCGCGGGATCGACCGACGCATCGCGCGCCGACAAAACGCGAATCGCCGAGCGGGGCGCGCTCGGCGATCGGAGGTTCGGGCGGTGTGTCGATCGGATCAGAACGCGGCCTTGAGCCACTCCCAGAGCCGCGACGACTTCGGCGGCGCGCCGTCCTCGGCCTTCTCCTCCACCATCGCGGCCGCGGCCGCGGCCTTCTTGGCCGCGGGGATGCGCATCATCGAGTGGGCCGGCGGCGCCGCGGCGCGCGCGTGGGCCTCGGCGATCGCGTTCGCGCCGTACTTCACGAGCCCGACGCCGGTGGCGTATTGAGGGCCGTGGACGAGCTGGGTGATGCCGCGCACCCCCTGCGGGAAGCCGATGCGCACCGGCATGCCGAGGATCTCCTCGGCGAACTCGCTCATCCCCTCGAGGAGCACCGCGCCCCCGGTGAGGACGACGCCCGCCGACAGCTGCTCGAGGAGGCCGGTGTCCTCCATCCGCTTGCGCACCACGCAGAAGATCTCCTCGGCGCGCGGCTCGATGATGTCCGAGAGCACCCGCCGCGGCGCGCGGCGCGGCTGGTGGCCGCCGACGCCCGGGACCTCGATCTCCTCGTCGTCGCGGACGAGCCGGCCGAGCGCGCAGCCCGACAGGCGCTTCAGCCGGTCGGCCTCGGCCATCGGCGTGCGCAGGCCCGCGGCGATGTCGCTCGTGATGTTGTTGCCGCCGACGGGGATGACGCTCGCGTGGGCGATGCCGCCGTCGACGTAGATCAGGATGTCGGTGGTGCCGCCGCCGATGTCCACCACCGCGACGCCGATCTCCTTCTCGTCGTCGGAGAGCACCGCCTCGGCGCTCGCGAGGGGCTGGAGCACGACGTCGGCCACCGCGAGCCCGCAGCGCTCGGCGCAGCGGATCACGTTCTGGACGCAGCTCGTCGCCGCCGTCACCAGGTTGACCTTGGTGCCGAGGCGGACGCCGCTCATGCCGATGGGATCGCGGATGCCGTCCTGGGCGTCGACCACGTATTCGCGCGGCAAGACGTGGAGGATCTGCCGATCGGCGTCGACGGGGATGGCGCGGGCGCCCTCGAGCACGCGCTCCACGTCCGCCCGGGTGACCTCGCCGCCGGCGATCGCCGCGACGCCGTCGGACGACTGCGAGCGGATGTGGCTACCGGCGATGCCGGCGTAGACGGTGCGGATCTCGACGCCCGCCATCGTCTGGGCGCTCTCGATCGCGTCCTTGATGGCGCGCACCGTCCAGTCGATGTTCGAGACGATGCCCTTGCGCAGCCCGCGACAGGGGACCTGGCCGACGCCGAGGACGGTGATGCCGTCCTCTCCGACCTCGCCCACGACGGCGCAGACCTTGGTGGTCCCGATGTCGAGCCCGACGACGATCTCCCCGGAAGCAGCTTGCGTGCTCATTGTCCCTTCGGATCGCACGCTTCCCGGGGGTCGGCCAAGTTTTCGGCCGCCCGACCCGTCAGGCGCCGAGGAGGGACGCCAGCCACTGGGGCCGGATGCTCCAGCCGGCGAAGCCCGCCGTCCCGATCAGGAGCCCCGATCCCGCGAAGAACACCGCGACCCCCAAGAGCCATCGCTTCTGCGTGAGGGCGGTGATGCCGAGGAGGGCGATGCCCACCGACAGGAGCGCCTCGCTGATGTCGAACTGATCGTCCTTGAGATTGAGTCTATCGTACTCTTTCTCGAGGCCGTCGACCTTGGCCTTCAGCTCGCCCTTCTCTTTGTCGTACCGGGTGATCTTCTCCCGGTACGTCGCCATCTGCTTCTCGAGGTGGGCCCTCTGGTTCGCGTCGATCTGCGGCGCCTCGTGCTGGATCGCGAGCTGGTCGAGGGCGGCCTCGGCGAGGCTCTGCTTCGTGCTCTTGGCCTGGAAGAACGACCACGTGTCGACGATCTCGACCTGCACCTTGCCCATCGCCTGGACGACGTTGCCGGCCTTGACGTTGCAGAGCGCCATGAACGTCGCCGCGACCGCGACGATGGCGGCGATCGCCGCGTTCAGCTTGGCCTTGCTCCGGTCTTCGGGGCCGTCGCCTCCCCCAGCGTGATCGATCGCCTCGCTGACCTTCTCGTGGATGTCGCCCATCGGAGGCGGATGGTACACGAACTCGCGCGGCTCGTTCAGCGAGCCCGATTCCCGTCCGTTCTCGTGCTCGCGATCTCGCTCCCTGACTCAGAGCCCGTGCCGAGTCTTCAGGTACGCCTCGATATTTCCGATCTCGGCGACCGAGAGCGCCCCCTTCACGCCGACGATCTCGGCGACGTCGCCGTCGAGCATCTGCACGAGCTCCGGCCGACCCCCGAGGAACACCGGGCGGCCCACCGCGTCGAAGCCCACGGGGTCGTAGCCGCCCGCGTCGGGGATCTCGCCGACCTTGGCGCCGTCGATGCGGAGCTCGAAGCGGCTCCCGGCCTTCCACGCGCCGACGACGCGGGCCTTGCCGTCGTTCTGCCCGCCGTCCGAGGACACCACGCGGGCGGTGTCGAGGCGCGTGACGTACCCGTCAGCGGGCGTTCCCGGATAGTTCGCCCACAAGAAGATCCCGGGGAACGGCGACACGTCCGTCCACTTGGCGTAGATGATCGCGTACGAAGGCGGCACGTTGAAGTGCCGCACCACCGCGTAGATCGCGAAGTCCGCCTGCGCCCACCGGAGCGAGGCGTGATCCGCGATCTGCAGGTACTCCTGCCCCGTGAACCGCACCGCGGCGTGCCCGCCCACCCCGGCGTCGGCGGCCGAGAGCGCCGGCACCCGGGCCGGGTCGGCCTGGACGGCGTCGTTCTTGGCCGGCGACTGGTCCCTCCAGCGGACGCCGCCGTCGGCCTGGACGTATTGCGCCTCCGCCTTCAGCCAGAGCACGAGCCGGCCGCCGAGGCTCGCCGGATCGAACGACGGCGCTGCGTCGCCTCCGCCGTCGGGCAACGCCGCGTCGCCGCCGGAGGAGCTCGACGAGCTCGAGCTCGACGAGGAGCCCGACGAGGAGCTCGAGGACGACGAGCCTCCCGCGTCGCCGCTGCTCGAACCCACGACGGGATCGTCGCCGCCGCACGCGTAGACGACCCCAAGGACCGCGACCGCGAACAGACCACCGACCAGACCTGCTCTACGCATGACGACCTCCGAAGGGTCGGACGGCTCGGCCCGCCCCGTGAGTCACGTGCTCATCGAACGCTCATCGAGGAGCGCCGCTTCACGGGCGCGCGGCGACGATCGCCTCGAGGCGCGCGCGCTTGTCGGCGTCGGGCTTGGTCGCGAAGCCGAGGGCGGCGAGCCCCCGCTCGGCGTAGACCGCGGCCGCGTCGACGTCGCCCGCGGCCTCGGCGAGGGACGCCGCGCGGAGCGACCAGTCCACCGCCCGGTCGACGTCGCCGCCGCCCGCCGCCTCCACCCAGTGGGCCGCGACCTCCGACACCCGCTCGTGATCCGACGCGTGCGAGCCGAGGCGCTCCTCGAGCGCGAGCGCCACCTTCGCGTGCAGCGCCGCGCGCTCGAGCGCGGGCAGGCGGTTGTGGAGCACGTCGCGGACGAGCGGATACGCGAACCGGTAGTTGCCGTTGCCGAGCGCCATCACGATGCGCGTCGCCGCGGCCTCGTCGAGGGCGGCGATCACCGCCGCGCTCGAGGCCCCGGACGCGGACGAGAGGGCGCCGACCGAAAACGCGAGGCCGACCACCGCCGCCACCGAGAGCACCCGCTCGACGTCCGGAGACAGGCCGCGCAGGTTGTGCCCCACCGCCTCGCGCAGGGTGTCGATGTCGACGAGGTCGCGCGTCTTCACGTCGGTCGCGTTCGCCCACTCCGGGGTCGCGCGCATGCTCGCGACCTGGGAGAGGAGCAGCGCGTTGCCGCCGGTCTTGTCGTGGATCTTCTGCACGATCGGCGCGGGGAGCGCCATCCGCAGGCGGGCCTCGAGGTAGAGCGCCGTCTCGTAGCGGTCGAAGGGCTCGAGCCGCACGACCGTGGTCGACGGCTCGCTCGAGGCGACCCCGACGAAGGCCTGGAACGACGGGCCGAACGAGGCGTTTTTGGTGTAGGTTGCACACACCAGGATCGGCAGCCGGCGCAGGCGCGGCGTGAGGAGCGCGAGCAGGCCGTGCGACTTGCCGTCGGCGATCGAGAGGTCGTCGACGAGGACGAGGACCGGGCGCTTGGCGGCGGCGCAGGCGGAGACGAGCACGTCGGCGAGCTCGAAGCGCTCGACCGAGCTCGCCGAGACGGCGCCCGCGGCGATCTTCTCGGCCGTGCCCTCCAGCGGCACGCCGTGGCGCGCGAGCTCCCGGAGCCAGCTCGTGACGGTCCAGAGCTCGGGCTGCCCCTCCGCGACGTGGACGCGCAGGACGAGGCAGTCCTTCGCGCGGCCCGCGAGCGCCTCGAGGAAGCTCGTCTTGCCGACCCCAGCCTCGCCGGTGACGAACACGAAGCCGCCGGCGCCGCCGGCGAGGAGCTCGAAGCGCTCCGACGCCTGGACGAGGTGCGGCGTGCGGCCGATGAACGGCGGCCCCTCGACCCGCGCCGCGGCGACGGGCGCGGCCGCGAGCGCAGGCTCGGACTCGCCGGTCGACTCGCGCACGGACGCGAGGAAGCGATACCCGCGGCCGCGGATGGTCTCGATGTACGTCGGGGTCTCCCCGTCGTCGCCGAGCGCCTTGCGGAGCGCCATCACGGCTTGCGCGAGCGCGGCCTTGGTGACGACCACCCCACCCCACACGTGCTCGAGGAGCTCCGGCTGGGTG
>JAEUKG010000008.1 GCA_016794325.1 Myxococcales bacterium
AGGAGGTCCACCGCTGCCAGAAAGCGCTGAGCGAGATGGAGACGGCCTGCGAGCCACGGTACCCGAGGTGACGACGGGCGACGCGTGACGGGCCCAGGCGCCGGAGGTACCCTCGGCGCGTGCGGCGCGCTCGTCTCTCCATCGCCGGCTTCACGCTGATGCTCGGGCTCGCGGCTTGCCAGCGGCAACCTGCGGGCCCGGCTCCTTCGGGCTCCGCGCCCGTCGCGTCGCTCTCGCCCTCGTCGAGCCCGAGCGCGCCCGCGCCGCCGGCGTCCGCGGCGCTGGCGGCCGACGCCGCGGCGCCGATCGGCGCAGCCGGAGGCATCCACCGCGGCGCAGGCGCGCAGATCGTCGTGCCCCCGGACGCGCTCTCCGCCGACGTGGCGTTCACCATCACCAAGGTCACCGGCGCCGCGCTCGCGGAGTGGCCGCGCGGCACCGAGATCGGCTACGCGTTCGAGCCCGCGGGGACGCGCTTCCGCGTCCCGGTGACGCTCAAGCTCCCGCACCCGCCGGGCGAGGGCGAGGTCGTTTGCCAGACCGGCCCCGGCGAGCGCCTCACGTTCCAGTTCGAGGCGATGCCCGATCACCGCTTCCCGGTGCACGTCGTGGAGCTGCCCCACCGCTGCGCCGTCTACTCGCCGGAGCACGTGCGCGCGCTCAAGGCGGTGCGCGACCGCGAGGGCGCCCACGTCAAGCGCACGAACGAGCGCTTCCGCTGGCAGATGAAGGGCAAGGTCTGCGATCCCCACGACTTCGTGCGGCCGAACGCGGGCAAAGATCTCCGCGAGCCGCCCGGCCTCGGCGGCTGCCCGCCGGGCATGGCGCGCGTCGCCGGCAAGCCCGACGTGTGCGTCGATCGCTGGGAGGCGCACCTGGTGGAGATCCTCGACGACGGCACCGAGCACACCTACAGCCCGTACTTCAACCCCGGGGATCTCAAGGTCCGCGCGAAGAGCGCGCCGCGCGCGGTGCCGCAGGCGTACATCTCGCAGGTGCAAGCGGCCTCGGCGTGCGCGGCCGCGAAGAAGCGCCTCTGCCGCGACGACGAGTGGGTCGCCGCCTGCCGCGGCGCCGCCGGCGCGCAGTTCCCCTACGGCAAGGACGAGAAGCGGGGAACATGCAACGATCACCGCGACAAGCACCCCGCGATGCAGTACCTCGAGACGCAGGACCTCTCGGTGTTCACCAAGCTCGAGCACCCCTGCATCAACCAGGTCGCCGACTCCCTCCTCCCCGGCGGCGCGAAGGAGGCCTGCGCCACCGCCGAGGGCGTCTTCGACATCGTGGGCAACCTCCACGAGTGGACGGCCGATCCCAAGGGCCACTTCCGCGGCGGCTACTACGTCGACACCTGGCTCAACGGCCGCGGCTGCGACTACCTCACCACCGCCCACGAGGCGCGCTACTGGGACTACTCCACCGGCTTCCGCTGCTGCGCCGACGCGCCGAAGTAGGCGCGGCGGCGCCAACACGGCCGGTGACCCCGACGTCCGACCGCGGTCACTCGTCGACGAAGCCGACGACGCGCTCGCTCACCACGATCGCCGACACCGCGTCGCCCTCGCGGAGCGAAGGCCGGAGTCGGCCGCCGCCCGCGACGGTGAGCTCCTCGTGGGTCTCGGGGTCACGGAGGACGAGGTCGTCGCGGCCGGCGCGATGGCTCACGACGAGCGGCCGCGGCGGCGGAGCCAGCGGCAAGTCCTCCGTCGCGTGGACCGTGAGCGCCCACGAGTCGCCCGACAGGAGATCGCGGAGCGAGAGCAGCGCGTGGCGGAGCAGGAACGCCGAGTCACCCTCTTCGACCACCTCGACCGCGAGCACGACCCACGCGCGTCCGTCCAGGACGACGCGCGCGCCGCGCGCGTACGCGGCCTCCACGACCACGTCTCCCCGCTCTCGGTCGTTCGCGTGCGCCATTTCCTGTTTCACTCGCCCGAGGCCTCGCTCTTGGTGGTGAACTCCCACTTGCCGTCGGAGTTCTTGCGGGCGGCGAGGTCGTCGTCCGGGTAGGTGACGGCGTCGTCCGGGTGCCGGTTGCTGATCTCGAGGTAGCGCGCGGGGCGGTCGCCGCGGTTCACGAGCTGGTGGCCGTCCTTCGCGCCGGCGGGGAAGCCCGCGCACGCGCCGGGGCCGAGGATCTGCTCGCCCTCGTCGGTGCGGAGCACCAGCTCACCCTCGAGCACGTACACCATCTCGTCCTCGCGCGTGTGGAAGTGGCGCATCGACGACTCCTTGCCGGGCGGCAGGGTCGTGAGGTTCACGCCGATCGTCGTGAGACCGAGCGCGTCGCCGAGGGCGCGCTTCTCGCGCGGCAAGACGCGCGAGCGGAACGGCTCGGGATAGCCGGAGCCCGTGCGGGGCGCGACGGTCGAGGGGTCGAGGGCGGGGAGCTTGAGCGTCATGGGGTCACCGTCGTGGGAGGGACGTCGTAGCGGTAGGGGGTCGCCCGCGCCGACGCGCGCGTCGCGAACGACGCGGCGAAGGCGCGGAGCCGCGGGTACGGCTCGAGGGGCACGGTGGGGCGAAACCCGAGGTGCTCGACGAGGCAGAACAGCGACACCTCGAAGATGCTGGTATCTCGCGGCTTCGGCAAGAGCTCGATGACCTCGTCCGCGTGCGCGTCGAGCCAGGCGAGCGCGCCCCGAAGGCCAGCGGCTCCCTTGGCGAAGATCAGGGCGTCGGGAGGCAGCTTGGAGAACACCACGCCGACGACGAGCTGCACCTGCGCCGACATGGCGTGCCAGACGAGCTCCTGCGCGCTCCACGCCAGGTCCGCGTCGACGTGCTCCGCGAGGACGACCCGCGGCTCCCCGGATCGCCCCGCGATCGCGGCGAGCCTCCGGCAGATGTTCTCGGCGCCGAACACGCGCGACTCGCCCACCGCGAGCGTGGGCACGCGCAGCGCGGGGTGCCCGCCGTAGTCCGCGGGATCGCGGCTCGCGAGGTCGGGGACGACCACGAGCTCGCAGGGCACGCCGAGCTCGAGCGCCACGATCGCGGCCACGCGGGTGAAGTGCGAGCTCGAGCGCCCGAACAGCCGGATCGGCTCAGGCGACATCGCGCCCTCCGCGCAGGCGCTCGGCGAAGAGCGCGAGGATCTCGTCGCGCGCCGCGGACGCGCGGTGGGGGCTCACGCCGTCGAGGGTCACGCCGGCGGCGAGGTCGTCGAGAGGGGGGCGGCGCATGATCGGCAGAGTGCGCCCGGAGCGCCGGCCGCGCGAGTGGCAGGATGGACATCGTTCGGTCTATTCTTGCCATCGTGATCCTGCACGTCGCGCTCGGGGGGGTGATGGAGGGGGCGCTGGGCCTCGGGCTCGACGTCGTCGACACCGCGGCGCGCCTGCTCCGCGCCGGCCGCGGAGGCGCGCGCGCGCCGCGCTCGCGCCGCGAGCAGCGCGTGGTCTCGCACGACGGCGCGCCGGTCGCGTCGGTGCCGGGGCGCTCGATCGCGGTGGACGGCGCCCTCGCGACCCGGAGGGTCGGGCCCGGCGACGTCCTCGTGATCCCCGGCGTCATCGCGACCAGCGAGACCTCGGTCGCGCGCATGCTCGCGCGCGACGACGTGAAGCGCGTGGTCGCGCTCCTCCGCCGCGCGTCGGACCGCGGCGCGCTCGTCGCCGCGTCGTGCTCCGCCACGTTCTTCCTCGGCGCGGCGGGCCTCCTCGACGGCGCGACCGCGACTACGACGTGGTGGCTCATGCCGTTCTTCGCGCGCCGCTTCCCCGAGGTCGAGCTGCGCGCCGACCGCATGGTGGTCGACGCCGGCCGGGTCGTCACCGCCGGCTCGGCGTTCGCGCACGCGGATCTGATGATGGCGATCGTCGCGCGCGTCACGAGCCCGTCGCTCGCCGATCTGGCCGCGCGCTACCTCCTCCTCGACGCGCGCGCGTCGCAGTCGCGCTACATGGTGATGGAGCACCTCCAGAGCTTCGACCCCGTCCTCACGAAGCTCGAGCGGTTCGTGGCCGAGAACCTCGATCGCCAGGTCTCCCTCGCCGAGCTCGCGCGCGCCGCCGGCACCTCGCCCCGCACCCTCGCGCGGCGCGTCGGCGGCGGCGTGGGGATGACGCCGCAGCGCTTCGTCCAGCGCGTCCGCGTCCTCCACGCGGCGCACCTCCTCGAGACGACGGGCGACTCCGTCGAGGCGATCGCCGCCCGCGTGGGCTACGCCGATCCCGCCGCCTTCCGCCGCGTCTTCAAGGCCCACACGGGCGAGGCGCCGGCGGCGGGGGGGGGGCCCCCCCCCCCCCCCCCCCCCCCCCCCCCCCCCCCCCCACACCGCCCCCCCCCCGGGGGGCACCGCGGGGGTGGGGGGAGCCC
>JAEUKG010000078.1 GCA_016794325.1 Myxococcales bacterium
GGCCGCCGCGCCCGCGTCCGTGGCGGCGGCCGGCGCGCCCGCGTCCGCGAACGCGCCCGCGCTCCGCGTGGCCCCGCGCGCCAGCTCTGCCGCGGTCGGGGCGCCGTCGGTCGCGCCCGCTGCGATTCCCTCGACGGCGCCCTCCGCGAGCGGCGACGTTCGATTCCGCACCCCTGGCTTCTAGCTCCGCGTCACCGAGTTCCATGCGCTACCGCTTCGATTCGTTCGTCATCGACACCGAGCTCTTCGAGCTGAAGAAGGACGGCGTCGTCGTGCCGCTCCAGCGTCGCGCGTTCGATTTGCTCGTGCATCTGGTCGAGCACAGGGATCGCGTCGCCACGCGCGTCGAGATCCTCGAGCACGTGTGGCCGGACGTGGTCGTATCGGAGGCGGCGGTGGCCCAGGCGATGCTCGTGCTGCGTCGAGCCCTCGCCGACGACGACGAGGCGCCCCGCTACGTGCAGACGGTGCGCGGCCGAGGGTACCGCTTCGTCGGTCGGCTCGAGGGTGACGCGCCCGCGGAGCCGGAGCGAGCGGCGCCGCGCGCCGAGCCCCCGCGCGACCCCGCGCGAGGGGACGACCTCGTGCCGTTCGTCGGGCACGCCGCCGCGCTCGACGCTGCGCTCGAGGTCGCGGTCGCTGCTCGCGCTCGGCGCGCCGCGGTCCTCCTCGTCACCGGCGCGTCGGGCTCCGGGAAGACGCGGCTCCTCGAAGAGGTGGCGCGCCGCTCCCCCGACGTCCGCTTCGTCATCGGGCGCGCGTACCGCGCCGACGCGTCGCCGCTCCTCCCGATCCGCCGCATCCGCTTCGAGCTCGACCCGAGCGAGGACGTGTCGAGCGACGCAGATCCGCAGCGCGCGTTCGAGTCCCTCGCGCGGAGCTTGAGCGGTCGCCGATCGCCGCCGCTCGCGCTCGTGCTGGACGATCTCCACCTCGCCGACGGCGCGACGCGCGACGTCCTCGCGCTCCTCGCGCCGAGCCTCGACGCGCTCGGCGTGCCGCTCGTCGTCACGTACCCCACTCCCGCCACCAGCGCGCCCGGGCTCGGTGAGGTCGTCGGGCACCTCTCGCGGCCCACGTTCGCGCGCTCGGTGGTGCTCGCGCCGCTCGGCGAGGCGGAGATCGCGGACGCCGCCGGGCGGATCGCGGGCCGGCCCTTGTCGCCGGCGGTGATCGATCTGCTCGTGCGCAAGACGGGCGGGAACCCGCGCCTCTTGGCGCAGCTCGCCCACGTGCTGCGGCGCGGCGCGGCGCTGCACGTCGACAGCGGGACCTCGACCCTCCTCGGCGCGGTGCCGCTCAAGGACGCGCTCCTCGTGCACGTGACGGCGCTGCCAGCTCCGACGCGGGAGACGTTGGCCGTCGCCGCGGTCCTCGGCGAGACCTTCGGGGTGGGGCCGCTGTCCGACGTGCTCGACCTCTCGCGCGAGGCGACGCTCGAGCGGCTCGCCCCCGCGCGCGCGGAGGGGGTGATCGGCGTCGTTCCGGGGGAGCTCGGGCAGCTCCGCTTCGCGCACGGCCTCGTGCGCGACGCGCTCTTGCGCGCGCTGCCCGACGCCGAGCGCGCGCGGCTCCACGGCGCGGTCGCGCACGCGCTCGTCCGCTACGCCGGTCCCGCCGCCGAAGACGCGCAGGCCGCGGCCATCGCCGCCCACTACGCCGAGGCCGCCCTCACCGGGGACGTCGGCGTCGCCGTTCGCTACGCCCTCCTCGCGGCGGATCACGACGCGGCGCAGGGGAACGCCGCCGCGGCGCTCGTGCGGTGCGA
>JAEUKG010001081.1 GCA_016794325.1 Myxococcales bacterium
CGCCGCTCCTCTTCCGCGTCGGCCTCGCCCTCGCGCGGCGGATCGTGCCGTTCCCGCTCGAGGCGTACTTGCGAGCGCACTTCACGAAGGTCGCCGCGCAGACGCGGGAGATCGTGCGCGAGCTGGTCGCGCGAGGTGAAGCGACGAACCTCCCCATGAAGGCGCTCGAGTCGTTCGGGAGCGCTCCGTGATCGAGGGCGTCGGCGAGGCCGTGATCGAGCGACCGCCGGAGGCCATCATCGCCTTCGTGACGTCGCTCGAGCGGTACAAGCGCGCCGATCTCAAGATCGGCCGCGTCCTCGAGGAGCGCCGCGACGGCGATCGCATCTTCATGCGCCACGACGGCGCGCTGCGCGGGATCCCCGGTCCGCCGGTCTCATTGGAGATGGTCATCCACGGGACCACCGCCGTGCGCTACCGCGGTATCCCCACCTTCCCTTCGCGCTTCGTCCTCACCTTCGACGGAGGCTTCGAGCTCACGCCGACCGACGGGGGCACGCGCGTCGTGCACACCGAGCGATTCCGCTTTCATCCGCCCTGGCGCTGGTTCGCCGAGCCGTTCCTCCGCGACTGGCTCGCCGCCGACGTCCGCGAGGAGATGCTGCGGCTCAAGGCGCTCGTCGAGGCCGAGCCGCTCGAGTGACCGCGCGCGGGGGTGCGGCGGGCTGGACCTCGCGCGGGAGCGTCGCGACCCGGGCCACGTGGCGGGGGTGCCGGAGCGTGGGCTACTCGCCCCGGAGATCACCGGCGGGGCCGATCACGGGCTTCTTGCGGAATTTCCAGGGCGTCTTGTCGACGTCGATGTCGTAGGCATGGACGTCGGCAGGGTCGAAGGCGTCGGGGAGCCCCGTCTTGGCGCGCGCGAGCTCGACGCCGGGGTCGCAGACCGCGAGGCCCGCGGAGTCGACGCGGCAGACGTGGCCGATCTCCCACGTGGTGGCGGCGTTCGCGTCCGCCTCCATCTGCGCCCACCCGATCTCCCTCCTCTCGCGCGAGGGCAAGGTGAAGCGCCCCGATCACGAGCTTCTGCATGGCTGGATGAGAGCGCACACGACCTCACCCAGCAAGAGGGCTAGAGTGCCCCTCGATGACGACGTGGTCTCGACGACAGGTGGTGTGGCTCGGTCTCGGCGCGCTCGCGGCGGGGTGTCGGCCGTCGCAGCCGGTGCAGACCCCAGGCCGCGACGGCGCGCGCACGATCGACGCCATCGAGCGGGACGTGGGCGGCCGCGTCGGGGTCTTCGCGCTCGACACCGGCTCCGGGCGCACGCTGGCGCACCGGGCCGACGAGCGCTTCGCGATGTGCTCGACCTTCAAGTGGGTGCTCGCGGCGGCGGTCCTCGGCCGGGTCGACCGCGGCGAGCTCACGCTCGATCAGCGCGTGCCGTTCGGCGCGGCCGACCTCCTCGAGCACGCGCCGATCACGAGCGCGCGCGTGGCCGAGGGCGCGATGACGATCGAGGCGCTCGCGCGCGCCGCGGTCGTCGTCAGCGACAACCCGGCGGCGAACCTCCTCCTCGCGCGGATCGACGGGCCCGCCGGCCTCACCCGCTTCGCGCGCGAGCGCGGCGACGAGGTCACGCGCCTCGATCGCGTGGAGCTCGCGCTGAACGAGAACGCGCCGGGAGATCCGCGCGACACGACGTCGCCGCGCGCGATGGTGACCCTCATGCGCGCTGTCCTCTGCGGCGACGCCCTCTCGCCCGCGAGCCGGGAGCTCCTGATCGGGTGGCTCCGCGCGTGCGAGACGGGGAAGGCGCGGCTCCGCGCGGGTCTACCGGCGAGCTGGACCGCCGGCGACAAGACCGGGACCGGCACCCGCGGCGCGGTGAACGACGTCGCCATCGCGTGGCCTCCGGGCCGCGCGCCCGTCCTCGTCGCGGCCTACCTGAGCGACGGCACCTCCGACGTCGCCGCGCTCTCCCGCGCCCACGCCGACATCGGCCGCCTCGTCGCGCGCCTATGAAGGGGCGAGCGCGCGTCACCGCGTGAGCACGACCACGCGCGCGTCGACGTTGAGGATCTGCCCGCGCGCGTGGCGCGCGAGGGGCTCCTGCCAGTGGACGTGCCCGCAGATGGTGAGCGGCACGCGCGCCTCCTCGACGATCGCGCGGACGCCCCCGTGACCGCGCTGGTCGTGCGCGCCGTCCGGGCCCTCGTGGAGGACGAGCACGTCGACCCCGGCGCGCGCGACCTGCTCGATGCGCGCGAGCTGGTCGTCCTCGCTCCGTCGCCCGAGCTTGTCGGGGTTCCCGCTCACCAGACCCACCCCGCCGATCCGGAGCCCGCCGAGCGTCGCGCGCGACGCGTCCAACACCACGACCTCGTCGCTCTCGACGACGCCGCTCACGTCGTCGTGGTTGCCGGCGACGCCGACGACCCACGCGAACGGTCGCGCGAAGGCGTCCCACACGGCGGCGACGGATCCGTGCCCGCCGCGCTCCTTCGCCGTGGGCACGGCGTAGAGGTCGCCCGCCAGGATCACCCCGGTGCGAGCCGCTCGCGGCACCACGCCCTCGTCGGCGAGCTGCTCGATCGCGTCGGCCACCGCGACGCCGAGGAGCGTGCTCTCGCGCGTGCGCGGATCCGGTACGATTCCCTGCAAATCGCTCGTCGCGACGATGGCGTCGACCGCGCTCGGGAGCCCACGCACCCGCGCTCGCTGCACGACGAGGCGCGCGGCCTCCGCCCTCCCCCGCCGGGAGGCGTTGAGGAAGCGGATCTCCGTCAGGGGCTCCGCGTCGAAGTCGACGACCTCCATCATCGGACTCGCATACCAGAGGTCGCTCGATCGGCAAGCGCGGAGCTCGACCCGCGTGCAGCTCTGCACCTCGGCGGTCGGCTCACGGGGCGCTTCGAGCACGACCCCGGCGAGGGGGGCCTGGAGCTCGACGGCGGCGGCATCGCGCAGCTCCAGTTCCCGCTCCCCGAGCGCGCGCTCTCGCGGTGGCCGTGAGGACCGCGCACGCGGCGGGTGGTATCCTCCAGCCCATGCGCGTCGCCGCAGCGGCCATCGTCTCCTCCTGCCTCGTCGCGCTGTCGCTCGGGGCCTGCCGTGATCCGGCCGTAGGCGGCCCGTCACCGGGCGCGCGGCGCGGGGTCTGCCGCGCGTCCAGCGTGCCGAGCGGCAAGAGCTGCCCCGAGCGCGCCGTGCCCCCGAGCAACGCGTCGTCGGCGCGGGGATGCCGATCGGATGCAGATTGCACGAAAGGCCGGCAGGGCCGCTGCGTCCGCTTCGGCGTCTCGCTCGCGCCCGCCGCGCGCTCGAACCTGCTGGCCGAGGCACCTGCCCCTCCGCCCGAGACGGTCTGCGCGTACGACGAGTGCCTCGCCGACGCCGACTGCGGCCCCAGCCGGCGCTGCGAGTGCGGCGGCGAGGGGCAACGCTACCGCTGCGTCGCCGTCGACCAGTGCCAGCGCGACGCCGACTGCGGGAGCGGCGCGCTGTGCATGTGCGGCGAGGGCGCCGGGCCCAACGTGTGCCGAGAGAGCTCCTGCCGCTCCGACGCCGACTGCGCCGGCGGCTACCCCTGCTCGCACAGCGAGGGCGGCCGCTACTGCCAGAGCGCGCGCGATCGGTGCAAGGGCCGCGCGGACTGCGCCCACGGCGAGACCTGCAGCTACCAGCAGCCCGTCGGCGCGTTCGTGTGCGTCCCGATCCGCATCGTCCCCGCGGGTTGAAGGAGCCGCGGCACCGGATCGGTGTACGATGCACCCATGATGCGACACTCCTTCGCCGTCGCGGCCTCGATCGCGGCCCTCGTCGCGTGCTCGAAGACCACGGAGTCCCCGCCGGCCGCGGCGTCGAGCTCCCCCGCCAGCGCGGGCGACGGCGAGGTGAAGCCGGCGACGACGTGCCCCGCAAAGGCGATGACCTACCTCGGGTTCCGGGGCAAAGGGCCGCCGCCCGCGCGCCTCGTCCGCGAGATCCGCGAGCGCT
>JAEUKG010000088.1 GCA_016794325.1 Myxococcales bacterium
CGTCGCCGTCGCCCGCGAGCGAGGCTTCGAGGACTGAAGAGTCGACCGAGCTTCGATTTCGCTCGGCGCTTCAGGCGCCGCGGAGTCACGAAGGAGGCGCCTCAGCGCCCGAGGATGCGCGCGGTCAGCTCCCGCACGAGCGGCCGCGGGCCCGCCCACGGGTACCCGCTCAGGGTGACCAAGCCCTGAGCGATGCCGTTCAGGCCGCACACGAAGACCTCGGACTTGACCCGCACGTCCTCGGGGCGCGCCCGCGCGCCGAGCGCCTCGGCGATGCACGACCGGAAGACGTCGAAGCGGGCGAGGAGCGCGGCGTCGCCCATGAACAAGCTCACGTCGTCCTGGCTGACCCCGCCCGACATGAACACGAGGAAGTAGTCTTCGCGGTGCTCGAGCCAATACTCGACGTACCCCTCCGCCAGAGCGCCGAGCCTCACCGCCGGGTCGGGCTCGCCGACGCCGACCTCGTCGAGCCGGTCGAAGAGGTCCCCGAGGACGTCCGCCCAGAGCATCCGCAGGATGTCGAACTTGTTCTCGAAGTACTGGTAGAGCGTCATCGGCGTGCAGCCCGCCTCGCTCGCCAAGCGGCGGATCGACACGCTCGCGTAGCCCTCCGCGCGAAACAGCTCGAGCGCGCGCGACGCGACGTGGGCGCGCATGTCGGCGACCTGCCCCGCGGTGAGGGCGGGGCGGCCGCGCGCGCGGCCGGCTCCGCCGGCCTTCGCCTTCGGTGTGCGCTTCATCGCGCCATCGTCCCTTGAAAATTGATTAGAACGCGTTATAAAGAATTCATGCAAGCGACGATCGACGCCCCAATGACCGACCTCCTCCCCCGGCGCGAGCGGGTGCGGTACGCGATCCTGTTCGTGGTCGCCGCCGTGTGGAACTTCGCCGGGGCCATCCCCGGGTTCTTCGACAGCTCCGGCATGTTCGCGCGCGAGTTCGGCCGCGAGCTCCGCGATCCGGTGATGGAGATCGTGTACCGGGGCGCGTGGGGCACCGCGCTCCTCTACGGCGTCGGATTCTTGATGGTCGCGCGCGACCCGGTCCGCCACACCGGCATCGTGCTCATGGGCGGGCTGGGGAAGGCGTTCTTCGCGCTCCACCTCGCGTACATGTTCGCGAAGGGGTGGACGTCGAGCTTCGCCCTCGTCGTCATCGCCGGCGACGCGCTCTTCGTCGCGCTGTTCGTCGCCTACTTCCTGAACGTGCGGCGGCGCGGCCACGCGGTCGTGTGAAGAGCGCCGGCTGCGGCCGGAGCGCCCCCGGGCGCATTGGTGAACAAAAGTTATACAAAGCCTTGACGGTCTCCGGTCGCGGCACCAGGATTCTTCCTCGTCGCTTCCTGAAAGGAGACCTGCTCATGCTTCGAATCCAGACTTCGCTCGCGCTGTTCGCCGTCTCGCTCGCCGTGGTCGCGGGGTGCACCGACGACGGGACGACCTCGTCGCCCTCGCCCTCGCCCTCGCCGACGAACCCCACGCCGTCGCCGGCGCCCGGCGAGGCAGCGAGCGTGCGCGTGGTCCACGCGTCCCCCGACGCGCCGGCGGTCGACGTCTACGTCGCCGGTCAGAGCGCGCCCGTCGTCAAGGGCGCGAAGTTCGGTGACGCGAGCCCGTACCTCTCCGTGCCCGCGGGCAAGTACCGGTTCGAGATCCGGGCGGCCGGTGCGCCGGCGACCGACCCTGCCGTGCTCACCACCCCGGAGCTCGACGTGCCCGCGAAGGGGAAGATCACCGCGATCGCGGCGGGCCTGCTCGCGGGCAAGACGGACGAGGACAAGCTCCGCGTCCTCGCCTTCGCCGAGGGCTTCAAGACCGCGGCCGACAAGGCGACCGTGCGCGTCGTCCACGCGTCGGCCGACGCGCCGACCGTCGGCGTCGACGTCGGCAACGACGACCCGTCGAAGCCCGAGGTGCCGAGCCTGGCGCGCTTCGCCGACACCGGCGCCGAGGGCGTCCAGCTCCCCGCAGGCAAGCCGCTCGCGATCGGCGTGACGGCGCAGGGCGCGCGGGTGACCGCGTTCACCACGCCCGAGCTCCCCGCGGGCTCCGAGCTCTTCGTGATCGCGACCGGCCTCGTGGGCAGGCTCCCGCGCGAGTCGTCGGGCTTCCAGCTCCTCGCCGTCGGCCCCGCCGGCGCGATCGGCTTCGTGAAGCAGGATCCGGTGGTCTACGCGCTCCACGCGTCGCCCGACGCGCCCGACGTCGACCTCTTCGTCGGCGCGAACGAGATCGCCGACAACCTCGGCTTCGGCCGCATCTCCAAGCCGATCCAGGTCCCGCCCGGCGAGTACACGGTCGACTTCTTCGGCACGGCGCCGGGCTCGGCGCGGCCGGCCGGAGCGCCCGCCGCGAGCAAGAAGACGCCGAAGCTCGAGCCTGGCCAGCGCTACCTCGCGGCCGCGACCGGCTTCCTCGCGCGAGCGGGCGCGGCCAACGCGTTCACGCTGGAGGCGCAGGCCGAAGCCTTCGATCTCTCCGACGCGCAGAAGGGAGTCGTGCGCGCGTGGCACGCCTCGCCGGACGCGCCCGCGGTCGACATCGGGCCGATCAGCGGCCCGTCGATCTCGCCCGCGTTCGCCGGGGCCGCCTACCCCAAGGCGACCGACCCGAAGGGCCTCGCGCTCGCTCCGGCGACGTTGCCGCTCGGCGTAACCCCCGCCGGTCAGAACGGGACCATCCTCTTCCGCTTCGACGTCCCGGTGGCGGCGGGCGCGCGGGCGTTCGCGCTCGCGGCGGGCGCGGTCACGCCCCAGGGGGGCGAGAAGTCGTTCCGCTTGCTCGTCGTCGACACCGCGCCCGCGACGTGGACGGTGGCCGAGGTCGCGCCAAAGGTGGACTGACGATCAGCGGCGCGCGCGGCGGCTCTTCGGGGCCTCGCGCTGGGCGCTCGGAGGCGGCTCCGACGCTCGGGCGAGGCCCGGAGCCGCGCGGCGGGTCTCCATGGCGTAGGCGAGCGCGTCGGCCTCCTCCCAGTCGTGCCCGGAGTCGAAGAGGATGCTCGCCCGCTCGAGCACGCGGTGGCGGAGGTCCTCCGGCAGCGCCTCGATGGTGCTCTCGAGCGACGTGAGGGGCTTTCGCGTCATCCCCGTATCGTGCCCCATTTCCGGCCTGGGCGCGACTTCTCGTCCGCGGGCGCGAGCGGCGGCCCGCCGGGGCCTGGGGCCCAGGATATACCTTTAGGGATAGTCGCTCCGGCACCGCGCCTGCGGCGCACTCCCCACGCGGCTGCGCGCCAGCGCGGTCAGCTCTTGTCGCCGCAGCGCGCCGCCGACTCGCACTGGGTGAGCGGCGCGCACGCCGCGTCCCCGGGGCACTTGGCGTACGCCTCCGCGGTGCACGTGTTGGTCGCCGCCGCGAGGCAGTCGAGGCACTCGTCCGTCGGGGTGTCGCCCCCGGCGGGGGCGCAGTAGCTCGTCCCGCACGCCGCGCCGCACGCGGCGGGCGCGCACGCGCACGCATCCCAGAGGCGGCCCCACGCGTCGACGGCGGCGGGGTTCTGGGCGTCGCAGCACTGCGAGCACGCGTCGCGGGTCGCCGAGCTCGCGCAGAGGCTCTTCGACGAGCCGGCGTCGCTCGGAGCGGGCGGCGGGTCCGAGGTCGCGGCGTCGCCGCGAGCGCCGCCGCTCGACGAGGAGCTCGAGCTCGTCGACGCGCCCGCGTCCTTCTTCTTCTGCTTCGGGTTGCCGACGGGCTCGTACGTGCCGGCCCCTCCGGTGAGCTGGTCGGGGTTCGGGCGGGAGCAAGCGAGCACCGCGTACGAGACGCAGACCGAGAGCGCGGTGCCGAGGAGGAGGATGCGGGGGGTGGCCATGGGGGGTGCTCCGGGTGCGACACGAGTGCACACTGCAGGCCAAGCCCCTACCCCGTCACGCAACTGGGATTTCCAGTGTCCTGCGACCTCGAATTCGTCAGGACCCTGACTATTGCAAAATCATTGTGGTTCCAGTTCGATCCAACCGGTGGATCTCCACTTGGTTACCCAGTTGACGACTCCGTGGTTCCTGGTTGGGAGGCCCTCGGGCCAGTACCATCGCTTCATGGGCGGCGCCGCGATCACGCTGAAGCTCGAGCCGGGAGGCCGCGATCTCGAGCGCCTCCAGCGTCGCGTGTGGAACATCCTCTACCGGCGAGTCCTCGCGCTCGCGACGAGCAAGGCGAGCCGGCGGGTGGACTTCGAGTACCTGCACGTCTGCGTCGACGAGCTCGAAGGCGGGAGCTTCTTCGCGCGGGGGGACTCGCTGGTCTTCGGCTTCGGCGACGGAGCTGGGCTCTGCTACGCGGAGATGTACGCGACGCTCCACTGGACGAAGCTCGTCCTCCTCGACGCCTGGAAGACGGTCGACCTCGCCGCGCGCGACCACGGCACCGCGCTCGCCCCCGCCGGGGACCTCGGCGCGGAGCTGGGTCGGCTCCTCGGGCGCAGCGAGCGCGTCTTCTTCCCCGTGGGCGGGGCGCTCGCCTACGCGGCGGCGGCGAGCGAGCCTGCCGCCGCGCACCCCGTCGAGCTCTCCGCCACCTCGACCACGCTCGGCGCGCTCGCCCCCCGCGAGCGCGCCGTCGCCGAACGAGCTATCCGATCAGGGATATGCTCGTGCGACGTGTGCACCAAGCTCCGCAAGCGGCACCACGTCGAGGTCGGCGCCGCGGAGCCTCCCGGCCCCGAGGAGCGCAAGCGCGCGGCCAAGGCCGCGACCCCGAAGCGCGGCGCCCGCGCGTCGAGCACGGCCCACGCCGGCGCCTCGGCCGCGGCCGTCACCGCGAGCCTCGCCGACGTCGCGTTCTTCGATCACCCCTCGCCGAAGGAGCTCACGGCGCCGGCCCGGCTCGGGCCCGCGGGGGCGGCGGTGGACTGGCGGGTCGAGCACTCCGAGAAGGCGTCGCGGGCCGTGCTCGACAAGCTCGCGGCGCTCCCGGTCCGGGCGCTCGGCCTCACCGGCCACGGGATGAAGGCGGTGCCCGACGCGGTGCTGGCCTCGAGCGCCCTCGAGGCCCTCGGGCTCCACAAGGTGAGCCTCAAGGAGTGCCCGATGGAGCTCGCGCGCCTGACCTCGCTCCGCGCCCTCGACCTGTCGTGGAACAAGCTCGATCCCGCCGAGGTCGCGGAGCTCGTGCTGTCGCTGCCCTCGCTCGAGGTCATCGACTTCGACGACTGGGGCCGCGCCACGCCCCCGAGCCTCGGGCGACACCGCGCGCTCCGGCACCTGAACCTCTGGCGCGAGTGCGGCGCGACGCCGTTCATCGAGGCGATGCCGCTCGAGAGCCTGATCGCGTCCGAGCCGCTCGCCGACCTCCGCGCGCTCCCGCTGCGATTCTTGCACGTGACGACCGACGTGCCCCTGCCGCCGCTGCCGAAGCTCGAGATGCTCGCGGTGGCCGGGGACGGCGCGCTGCCCGAGTCCGTCCGCGCGATGAAGGGGCTCCGCGCCCTCTACGTCGACGGCGCCGCGGAGCTGCCGCCGTGGCTCGCCGAGCTCCCGCTCGAGATGCTCGTCGTGCGCGGAGACGGGCTCGACGGCGGGGTGAGCGGCTTCCGCGCGATCGAGCGGGTGACGTCGCTCCGCGCCCTCTCGGTCATCGGCGAGCGCGATCTGTCGCTCGACTTGAAGAGGCTGTCCTCGCTCGAGGTGCTCCTCGCGCACGGGGAGAAGCTCGACGACGTCGCGTCGTTCCCGCGCGGCCTGCAGGAGCTCCCGCGGCTGCGCGCGGTGCGCGTCGGGACCTTCGGCAAGCTCCGCTTGGGCGACGTGGAGCGGTGCGTACCGAGCGGCTGCAGCGTCTTGTCCGAGGTGAACGGCGTTCGCGTCCTCGAGCCCGTCGACGTGTTCCGCGCCTGGGCGCTCACGGCGAGCGCGCCCGAGTGGTGGCTCTCGCGGTTCCGGAAGGGGGCCTCGTTCGTCGACGTGGCGCTCGCGCTCGCGCCTCCTGCCCCGAGCCCGCGCCGCGGCTCCCGTCCGTAGCCACGTGCGGCGAGCGGCTCGACGTGCTACCGGAGCCGACATGGTCGCCACGAACATCCGCCGCGGCGCGTCGCTCGCCGTCGCCGTCGCCCTGGCCCTCGCCACCGCTTGCTCCTCCTCGGGCACCTCCTCGCCGCCCCCGAGCACGCCCGCGGACGCGGGCGGCGGCGACGCAGGAACGACCGAGGTGCCGAAGGAGCGCCTCGCGGCCGATCCGGCCTCGGCGTGCCCCGGCAAGTACAAGACGACACCGCCGGTCGCGGGGCAGAACGTCGAGCTCGAGGTCGCGGGGCAGAAGCGCGCGTTCTTCGCCATCTTCCCGGAGGGCGGAGGTGACGAGCCCGCGCCGCTCTTCGTTGCGTTCAACGGCACCGGCGAGACGGGGCAGTCGTTCGCGACGCGCGCGAAGCTCAGCGAGATGGCGCAGAAGGGCTTCGTCGTGATCGCGCCGTCGAGCGCGGGCAACGGCGCGACGTGGCCGGTCTGGGACTCGCTCCGTCAGCCCGGCACCGAGGCCGCGCCCAACAAGGATCTCGAGCTCTTCGACACGCTCGTGCAGTGCGTCGCCGCTCACCGGCCGATCGACAAGAACCGGATCTACGTCGGCGGCCACTCCGCCGGCGGGATCATGACGAACCACGTGCTGCAGCGCCGATCGAAGCTCCTCGCGGGCGGGATCGTCGCGTCGGGCGTGTATTCGCTCACGTCGCCGAGCCCGCGCGAGGCCCTCGATCCGATGTTCGTGCTCGTCACCTGGGGCGGTGACAACGACAAGTACTCCGGCAGCGCCGGCGGCGTCTCCGTCGGCGGGTTCAACTTCGCCAACGAGGCGTCGCTCGCGTCGCAGGCGTACGCCAAGGACGAGAACGTCGGCGAGGCCAACTGCCGCGGCCAAGAGCTCGGTCACGCGTGGCTCCCGATGACCTCGTGGATGGCCGACCTCCTCCTGCAGCACCCGAAGGGGCGGCCCGGCAAGGGCAAGGGGGTCGTCGGCGATCTGCCCCCCGTCCCCGCGGGGGTGAAGGTCACGTGCTCGGACGATCCCTACCAGTACACGTCGGGCATCGACGTCCAGTGCCTGCCGGGCGCGAAGGACGGCTGCCGCGAGGCGTGCCAGCTCATGGGCGACTGCGCGGTGGAGAACGGGACGGTGGGGCCGGCCCTCAAGCCGCAGCTCACCGAGCTCGGCTTCTCCGGCGCGAACAACGAGAGCTGCGGCGGCTGCGTCGCGCGCTGCGACCAGAAGGCGACGACCCCCGACGACCCCGGCGTCCTCCAGTGCTTCAAGGACCGCCAGGCCGCGGCCAAGTGCGGCAACGACATCGCGGGCGCGTTCCCGCTCATCAACGCGGTGAACGACTGCTGCAAGGACAAGCAGGGCTCCGGCTATTGCACCGACGTCTGCACCATCATCAAGAAGAGCTCGAGCGCGGCGTCGTTCTTCTCGACCTGCAACTCGTTCTGAGCGGCGGGGCGCGCGACGCTCACGGGAGGCGGCGCTTGTAGCGCTGCCCCCACTCGCACAGCCCGCGGAGCACCGGCTCGAGGCTGCGGCCGAAGGGGGTGAGCTCGTACTCCACCCGCGGGGGGACCTCGGCGTACACGGTGCGCTCGACGAGCCCGTCCTCCTCGAGCTCGCGGAGCTGGAGGGTGAGCATGCGCTCGGTGCAGTTCGGCACCTTCCGCCGCAGCTCGCCGAACCGGAGCTTGCCCTCGAGGAGCCAGAAGAGCACGACGCCCTTCCAACGGCCGCCGATGACGCCGAGCGCGGCCTCGACGGCGCAGTTCGATCGCCGGTCGTCGCCGCGACGGGACGTCGGCGCGCACGCAATACTTCCCTCCATGACAGTACCCGAGGATTTTGTGCGTACTTGCGCCATCCGTAGATAGGTACGACGTTCCGGGGCGCGGCGCCACCCCCCAGCCCGGCGCCCGAGGAGAAGCCCCCGATGAAGGTCTACGAGCTCCACCCCCACGAGGGGTTCGCGTCCCTGGTCCGCGCCGAGCGCCCGTCGCCGCCCGTCGGCCCGACCGACGTGCGCGTGCGCGTGCGCGCGACGTCCCTCAACTTCCGCGACCTCGTGGTCGCCAAGAACGCGCACGAGCGCGCCGCCGACGCGCGGGCCAACGTGCCGCTCTCCGACGGCGCGGGCGAGGTCGTCGAGGTGGGCTCCCGGGTGGAGCGGTGGAAGAGGGGCGACCGGGTGGCGGCGAGCTTCTTCCCCACCTGGGTGTCGGGCGAGCTCGACGATCGGCACCACGCCGCCGCGCTCGGCGGCTCGGTGGACGGCATGCTCGCCGAGGAGGTCGTGCTCGATCAGTCGGCGTGGGTCCGCGTCCCCGAGGGCTGGTCGTACGAGCAAGCGGCGACGCTCCCGTGCGCCGGCGTCACCGCGTGGAACGCCCTCTTCGAGGCGGCGCGCGTGCGGCCGGGCGACACGGTGCTCGTCCAGGGGACCGGCGGAGTGTCGGTCTTCGCGCTGCAGCTCGCGAAGGCCGCGGGGGCCCGCGTGATCGCCACCTCGTCGAGCGAGAAGAAGCGCGAGGTCGCGCGACGCCTCGGCGCCGACCACGTCCTCGACTACACGGCCGACCCCGAGTGGGGCGCGGCCGCCAAGCGCTGGACCGGCGGGCGCGGCGTGGACGTCGTGGTCGAGGTCGGCGGCCCCGGCACGTTCGATCAGTCGTCGACCGCGCTCCGCTACGGCGGGACCATGAGCCTCCTCGGCGTCCTCACCGGCACCAAGGGCGCCGTCGACACCCACCGCGTCTTCCACCGGCACCTCCGCGTCGCGGGCGTATACGTGGGCTCGGTCTCGATGTTCGAGGATCTCGTGCGCGCGCTCGAGGCGTCGAAGGTCGCGCCGGTCGTCGACCGCACCTTCGGCTTCGACGACGCCCGCGCCGCTTACGAGCACCTCGCGAGCGCGAGCCACGTGGGCAAGGTCGTCGTCACCCTCTGAGCCGGCGCACCTCGGCCCGCGGCGCTCGCGGCGTCACCGCGACCAGCGGAGCGACGTCGGGGAGTAGTGGCGCATCTCCTCGATGTCGCCGACGAACGGCCTCACCGCGGCGAGGAACGGCGGAAACAGCGCGCTCTTGCGGAAGCCTTCGAGGTGCCCGGCGGCGGAGTCCCAGTGGATGCGGAGGACGAACGTACCCGGCGCCTCGTCGCACTCGGCGAGGTCGTACCCGAGGCAGTTCCGTGAGGCGCGCAGGCTCTCGCCCGCGACCTGGTACGCGGCGAGGAGGGCGGCGCGCCGGTCGGCGCCCACGCGGTAGCGGACGTATTCGACGATCATGCGCCGACGCTACCGCGGGCGCGCCCATGCGTCTCATGGATCCTCTTCATGTGACCCATCGGTGGCATCGATGGGTCAGGCGAAGGCGCCCGCGACGGCGCCCCGCAGGAGGGCGTGGGCCGGCGAGCGCCCATGGTGCGCGGCCCACACCTGCGCGAGCCGGTAGCCCCGCGTCGGGAACGGCAAGCGCACCCGCCGGAGCCCGAGCTCTCCGCGCACCGCGTCGAGCACGCGCGCCGGGCCGGTGAACGCGAGATCGGTGCGCGCCACCACGTGCGGCGCGACGAGAAAGTGGGGGACCGTAAGCGCGACGCGACGGGACAGGCCGCTCGCGGCGAGCGCCTCGTCGACCACGGTGCGCCCGAGCGGCTCCGCGGCGGTCGCGGTCGGTGAGACGACGACGTGGCCGAGCGCGGCGTAGGCGCGGAGAGAGGGCCGCGGCCCGATCGGGTGGCCTCGGCGCACCACGCACGCGAGCTCCTCGACGCCGAGGTCCGCGCTCTCGAGCCCCGACGCGACCGGGTAGGCGCGCCCGAGCTTGAGATCGATGGTGCCACGGAGGAGATCCTCGGGCCACGACGCTGGGAGCGGAACGACGCGCAGGTCGACGTGGGGCGCGACGCGCGCGAGCCGACGCGCGAGCGTCGGCAGGACGTAGAGCTCGAGGTTGTCGGTCGCGGCGATGACGAAGGTGCGGGAGTCCCTCGACGGGTCGAACGGGGTCGCGGCGGTGAAGACTCCCTCGAGGCGCGCCGCTGCGTCCTCCACCGGCGCGATCAGCGCGCGGGCGCGCGGGGTGAGGGTCATCGCGCGCCCCACCGGGACGAGGAGCGGGTCGTCGAGGCGCGCGCGGAGGCGGGCGAGGGCGTGGCTCATCGACGACTGCGAGAGGCCGACGGCGCGAGCGGCTCGGGTCACGCTCCGATGAGTGAGGAGGGCGCGGAGCGGCACGAGCAGGTTGAGGTCGACGCCGGCGAGGGTCATGCGGCGAGCGTCTGCTCGCTCCGTCGAACCGTCAACCATCCGTCGCCCTCCC